>DATEHX010000438.1:0-4228 GCA_035279345.1 Pyrinomonadaceae bacterium
CGACGGCCAGCCCAATCACCAGCAATATTGGCAATAAAGACTTGAGGAGCCTTTTACCAAATCTTCTTCGGGGTGGCATCAGCGTCGCTCTCGCACGGGGCTTACTGCATCATAGTCTTCAGGCGTGTTGATGTTAACAAAAAACTTTTCCGCCTGATCGAGATTCCTTAGTTCTTTAAATGGAACCCAACGGGTGTTGACGAGTTCTAATAGATCGCGCGGCCGCCGTTTGCCTGCCTCGATCAGTTCGGTGGCCCGTTGCAGACACGGTTCAATACGGTAGAGGGATGACAACGGTTGCGGTCTTCCGTCGGATTGCAACGGTACCACGGCCTCATGGTTCTCGCGCAACGATGCGAGGTAGTTGAAGAGCTCGGCAGTGACGAACGGCAGATCGCAGGCAACGACGATGGCCCATTCGCGCGAACACGCAGCCAGCGCCGCGTGCAAACCGCCGAGTGCGCCCCATTCCGGATAAAAGTCTTTGGCGACGGGGTACCGCGAATTTGTTTGACGTGAACCGACAAGAGTGACCGAGTCGGTGAGTTCCAGCAGCGTTTCCGCGATTCGGTCCGTGAACGTTTGGTTTTCCAGCAGAAGTTGAGACTTGTCTCGACCCATTCTGCGTGATTGGCCGCCGGCGAGGATAAAGGCTTGAAGCTGTGAAATTTTTATCTGCAACCTGCCATCCATCTTATCTTGACCGGCTTCTAAGCCGAAGCTTATAGTCCTAGACAATGAAAAGATTTACCTCCATTTTCAGCGCAATATTGCTCCTGGCATTGGCAACTTTTGCTGTAGCTCAGCAGCCAACCGCCGCGACAAACCCTCTACCCAAATCTAACGCACCGGAGCTCTTCGCCCTGGAAGATCTGCGTCCGGGCATGAAAGGTGTCGCGCGGACAGTCTTCAGCGGCTCTGACACACAGGAGTTTGGCGTCGAGATTCTCGGTGTGTTGCCGGGATTTCCCGGTCCGCGTCAATCGGCGATTATCGCCAGGTTGAGTGGTTCAAACGTGGATCGAACCGGTGTCTTTGCGGGCATGTCAGGTTCACCGGTTTACATCGACGGCAAGATCGTCGGCGCAATCGCGTTTAGTTTTCCGTTTTCGAAGGAAGCTATCGCCGGCATCACGCCGATCAAGCAGATGATCGATCTTTTCGACAAGGGATCGCAGGAAAATCCAAGGCCGAAGGAACCGCGCGCGGTTTCGTTTGCGCAACTCGCATCGGTTGAGTGGAAGCCAAATTTACCGAAGCCCGCTGTTTCCGGTGCGCCGTTAGTGGCGCCTGTCTCGGCTGGTTCGCCGTTGCTGCCTTATTTGGGCCAACAGATGATGCCGATCGCGACGCCGCTGGTTTTTGGCGGTATTAGTCAGGAATCGTTGTCGATGTTTGCGCCACAGTTGTTGGCTAATGGACTGTTGCCGGTTTCGGGCGCAGGTGGCGCCGCCGCGATCACGCCGATGGCGGAAGTGACTGAGAAAACGTTCCCACCGGGCAGCTCGATCAGCGTGCAACTCGTCAGGGGCGATTATTCACTTGCTGCCGCAGGCACTGTGACGATGCGCGACGGCAATCGCATTTACGCTTTCGGCCATCCGTTTTTGAGCCTCGGCGCTTCCGACATGCCGATGACTGAAGCGTCGGTGGTGACGGTAATTCCCAACGCAAACAACTCCTTCAAACTTGCCGTGCCTGGCCGCATGGTTGGTTCGATCTCGCAGGATCGCGCGTCGGGCATCTTTGGGCTGCTTGGTCAGGCGCCGAAGATGATTCCCGTCAAGGTTAACCTGCACACGAGCCGCGATCGCACGGAAACGTATTCGTACGAAGTCGCGACCGATTCATTTTTGACGCCGCTGCTGCTGAACATCACGCTTTTCAACACCATCACGTCGAGCGAACGCGCGCTCGGTGATTCGACGATCAGCGTGCAGGGCGAGATTCGCGTCAAGGGACAAGAACCGATCAAGGTCGATCGCCGCTTTTCGACGAACAACTCGCCGATTATGGCCGCGGGCTCGATTGCCGCGCCGGTTAGTGCGTTGTTAACGAGCGGATTCGACGACGTCCAGCTCGACGGTATTACGCTCGACATTGCGTCGCTGGAAACCAAATATGCCGGGACGCTCGAACGCATCACTTTGGATCGCACGGAAGTGCGGCGTGGTGAAAAAGTCGAAGTTCAGGCGTTTGTGAGAACCGAGTCGGGCAAGCAGTTTGTGCAGCGGATTCCATTGGAGATTCCAAACGACGCGGCGTTGGGACAGTTGCTGGTGTTTGTAGGTGATGGAAACGCGTTGCAGGAAGGTTCGGCGGCGAAGGCTTTCGTGCCGCAGGATCTGAGTCAACTCGTTCGCGCTATCAACACGGTGAAGAAGAGCGATCGTTTGTATGTGAAGCTATTTCGCATCACGAACGGTGCGGTGATTGGCACGAGTGAATTGCCGAACCTGCCGCCGTCAGTTGTCGCTACTTTGAACAGCGACCGAACCTCTGGCGGTTATACGCCGACTGTTTTATCGCCTGTTTGGGAGATGGAATTGCCGCCCGCGGAATTTGTGATCTCAGGGCAGCAACTGATTGCGATTGATGTAGTGCGGTAAACCATCCACAGATTACGCAGATTCCTTTAAGCACTTCTGCGTAATCTGTGGATTTGTTTGTTAGTTGCCCTGAGCGGCAACTGCACCCGCCGGATTCGCCAGTGCGTTGGCACGAGCGCGAACCGCAGCCGCCAATGTATCAACTTCTTCAGGCGTGTAGTTCGCCGCCCGAAACGCATCCTTGAGCTGGTCGTCACTCAAACGCTTCAGCCAATTCGCCAACCACTGAGCATCGGCAACCGTGAGATTCTCAAACAGCTTCTGGTTCTTCCCGCTGTAATTGAAGTCGATCTTGTCTCCGTTGACTTTCTTAATGAACTCCGACTTCTCATAATCTCCCGGTTCGTTGCGGCTGCGCGAAAAGAAACCGCCAGTCTTACCGAACGTACCGCCAAGATCGCTGATGATGTAACGTAATTCCCCCCCGGTGGTGTCGCCACGTGATGCGAGGATTTCGTTGTTGTCGTCCTTCATGTCCCAGTTGTTGATCATGATCATGAGGATCTTGAGCGCTTTGAATTCGGGCTTGTCCATGAACGGATTGTTTTCCCACATCCAGTTCCCGGTTCGTTTCACGCTTTTTGGCCGTCCTTCAAGGCGCACGTTTTCGAAGTCGCCCTTACCCTCGATCTTGAGTTTCGGAATGAGATATGCAATCTCAGTTTCGTAACCGAGCGCCCACAGCAAGCGGTTAGCAGCCGTATCTGACTGTGCTTCCTTGCCGATCTTGGCGATCCACTCGTTGCCTTGAGCGTCTTTCACGCGATACTTCTTCGAGTAGCCGCCGGTCTTGTCCTCGATGTAAGTGATGCGACTGGTATCCGGCTTCATCTCGTCGCCGCCTGCGCCCAGCAGCAGGTTGCGTTGCTCGATGTCTTCCGGCGCGCGCCACATAACGGGCGTTCCCGTGTAAACCTTCTTTTCTTTCTTGTCTTTATCTTTGTCTTTGTCCTGGGCAGCGACCGAAACCGGCAATGCCAGCAGTAACAATAAGAAGCTTAGCCAATAAGCGGATCTAGTACGGACCATGATCTCTCTTCTCCCGCAACTGTAGTTTTCTGGTACGAGACCGTAAGTCTCCGTCTTGTAAACGCGCACAAACGGGACGAAAGGTCTCAGCTATCTTAGGCTAAAGCAATCCGTGTACAAAAAAGCGCCACAAAGAAGCAAAAAGGCACAGGCCGGAAGCCTTGTGCCTTTTGTGCTTCTTTATGGCTTTGGAATTAAGGATTCGGGGCTGTTGCGCCTTGCGGCGTGAGCCACAGTTCAACGCGAAGTTGATCTCGTTTCGGACCGACGAGCGTCACGATCCGGTGCTGGTCGAGACCCCGTGAATTGACGAGATACTCAACGATGCGGCCGGAATGTTCCTGCACTTCGCCGCGTTTGCCCTGCTTGCCGGGATAGACAATGACGTAGGCAGTGGCCGTGGGATCGTTTTGCAACTCGATCGCGAAGTTGTCGAGTCGGGCTTTTTCGTCGTTGCGAGCGATGTCCGGGAATTCATCGAACCGGCGGCCCTCAAACTTCGGCTGCGGAATCGTCACCGCGTAGTCAGCCGCGCACTGGAGGTTGTAGCCGCCGAGTGAAAGCGAAGCGCGAATTGTTTGACCGGCGAA
>DATEHX010000439.1:0-7843 GCA_035279345.1 Pyrinomonadaceae bacterium
CATCGGCAACGACAACACTGGCAATCCGTTTTTGTTCCGCGATAACCAGTATGCCGCTGCGGCGAATCTTTCCTGGTTGAAGGGAACTCACTCGTTCCGGTTCGGAGCCGACTATCTCAATCCGCAGCTCAATCACTTCCAGCCGCAGGGTGGCGCCTTTCAAACGGTGCGCGGCTCTTTCGGTTTCAGCGGCACCGCGACGAGACTGCAAGGCAACGCCGCGAGTCTCGCCGAGAGCCAACTCTTCCATAGTTGGGCCGATTTCCTGCTCGGCCTGCCGGCTCAGGCTGGAAAGGTGGATCAACTGCGTAATCCAAACTCAGTTTGGTGGAAACAATATGCGCTTTACGCTCGCGATCATTGGCAGATCGGACGCCGCATAACGTTAACTTACGGTCTGCGTTGGGAACTCTTTGGCGTGCCCAGGAAAGACCACACCGGCATTAACTTATTCGATCCCGAAACAGGTAAGGTTTTCACCGGCGGGTTAAGTGGAGTTCCGTTCGACAGTGGCGCCAGTTCCGGAACCGGCCAGTTTCTGCCGCGCGTCGGACTGGCGTTCCGTTGGAATGACAAGACTGTGCTTCGCGGCGGCTACGGCCAATCTGCTGATCCAAGACCATTTCAGGACGTAAGGAACGCGTTTCCGATTGCGAACATCTGGTCCATGCCGGCGATCAGGTTCAACGGCGTCGACAACGGATTCATTCCCGTGACGACCCTTCGTCAGGGTTTGATTAATACCAGCACTCCGCCCGATCTCACGCAGGGAGTTATCTCACTACCTGCAAACACAGGAACCACGACTTTCCCATTGGAGCCGAGGCGTAAGGAGATTCACTCGTTCAACTTCATGATCGAGCGCGAACTGCCGTGGAGATTCACGAGTCAGGTCGGGTACGTCGGCACACGCGCAAAAGGTCAGATGGGTTTTATAAACATCAACGCCGGTCCGCCGGGAACCGGCAACGCAGGCCGGCCGTTGGCGGTGAAGTTTGGTTTAGTCGCAGACATCAACTCGATTCAGCCATACGGCGATCTGACGTATGATTCGCTGCAAGCACTGTTTACTCGCCGGTGGGCCAATTCGCTATTTGGCGCGGCTTACACGTGGTCTAAGACGATCAACTACGCCGATAATGATCAAGGTCCGAGGATTCAGTATCTGCCCGAGAAGGAACGGAATCGTGGATTAGCGAGTTACGATCGCGAGCACAACCTGCAGATGTACGGCGTTTACGATCTGCCCTTTGGCAAAGGCCAACGGTTGGCTCGTGAAGGCTGGCAAAGTGTGGTGTTTGGCGGTTTCCAGATCAGCGGTGTGATGAGTTGGATGAGCGGACTGCCGTTCTATGTGATACAAGGCAGTGCGCCAAACCTGCTCGCGGGTGGAAGCGCTCAAGTGCCGCGGCAACTCAACCCGGCGATCGCGATTTTGGGTGGAGTCGGCACCGCGGCGCAGCGTGGTTCGAGTGCTGGACCATGGTTCGACAATACGGTGCTCGGAGTAAACTGCACCGCGAATTGTGCGTGGGCGCCGGAGACTGGTGCGCGTTTCGGATCTGTGGGACGCAATACTCTGCGTGGTCCAGGTTTCTTCGAGACTGACTTGAGCATCTTCCGTACGTTCACTTTGTCGGAAAGCGTTAACTTGCAGTTTCGTGCGGAGGCGCTGAACGCGACGAACCATGCGAACTTTGCTAATCCGCAGTCTGACATTAATAATGCCACCTTCGGTTTTATCACGTCGACGTATGGGCCGAACCAGTCGCGCCAGTGGCGTTTCGGGCTGCGCCTGGGCTTCTGAGTTGATGACCGCAAAGAAAAGCAATCCACAGATTACGCAGATTCTTTTTTTAATCTGCGTAATCTGTGTAATCTGCGGACCTGCAAACGGACAAACTACCTCCGGGTCATGGATTGACTATGCCGGAAGTGACGTCGATATCTTTCCAAACGTCACCTATGCAAAAGCAAACAACATCGAGCTGAAACTCGATCTTTATCTCCCGAAGAACAGGACCAGTCCGACTCCGACGTTGATTCTTTTCCACGGCGGCGGTTGGGTTGACGGACAGAAGGAACGCAATGTTCTTTACCTGATGCCTTACCTGGCGATGGGTTGGTCCGCTGTTAACGTTGAGTATCGAACGGGACACCAATCGCCAGCGCCCGCGGCCGTTGAAGACACTCGTTGCGCGCTTCGCTGGATCACGAATCATGCGCGTGAGTATTCACTCGATTCAGCGAAGTTTGTTTTGACGGGAACGTCAGCCGGAGGCCACCTGTCGTTGATCACGGGTATGTTGCCGGCGAACAGTGTCTTCGATCGTCAATGTACGGTTGACGGCGGGGCGCGTTGGAATACGGCTGCGGTTCCGGAGATGAAAGTCGCGGCGATCGTTAACTGGTTTGGTATCGGCGATGTTGCCGATCTGTTGGAAGGTCCGAACGCGAAAAATTATGCGCGCGAGTGGTTTGGCAGCATGAGTAATGCCGAACAGCTTGCGAAACAACTCTCACCGGTCAATTACGTGCGTGCAGGGTTGCCGCCGATCATTACTATTCATGGCGAGAATGATGACGTCGCGCCGTACAGCCACGCGGTGCGGCTGCATGCGCTGTTGGATAAGGCGGGAGTTCCGAATCAGTTGGTGACCATACGAGGCCGGAAGCACGGCGGGTTCAGTCGCGAAGAGATGATCGACAGCTACGCCAAGATCCGCGAGTTTCTTCGTAAGCAAGGCATACAGTGAGCCACGAAAAGGCACAAGAAGCACAAGAGGCACAAGGCGTTTTAGTAGTAGAGTTCATCTCTCTTGTACTTTTTGTGCTTCTTTGTGGCTGCACGTGGGCGAAAGCGGATGACGGTTCGCGTTTGTGGCTGCGATATGAACAGCTTCCCGCGTTATCGGTAAATGTCTACCGAGAACAGATCAAATCGATCGCTGTGCAGGGGAAGTCTGCGACCTTCGGGGTTATTCGTGAAGAACTGCTGATTGGTTGCAAGGGACTACTTGGAGAGGCGGTCGTCGTGGGAGACAGCGATGACGCGTCAGTTATCGTCGGACTGCCTGAGACATCTACGCTGATTCGGAAACAGCATTGGGAAGCGGAACTGAAACAGCTTGGACCAGAGGGTTATCGCATCCGCACCGTCAGAGTAGGGAATCGCAAAGTAGTCGTCATTGCTTCGGTGACAGACATTGGAGCGCTCTACGGAACGTTTCACTTCCTGCGTTTAATTCAAACCGAACAACCACTCGATCGTTTACAAGTCGATCAGCAACCCGCTTTGAAGTTACGTCTGCTTAACCACTGGGACAATCTTGACCGGAGCATCGAGCGTGGTTACGCCGGAAAGTCGTTGTGGAATTGGGAAGAACTTCCCGGGCGTGTCGATCCGCGCCTGCGCGACTACGCGAGAGCGAATGCTTCCATTGGTATCAACGGATCACTTCTGAACAACGTCAATGCTAGTTCTGAGTTTCTGACGGCGAATTATCTCGCGAAGGTTGCGGCGATTGCTGACGTTTTCCGTCCTTACGGGATTCGCGTCTACCTTTCGGCGCGTTTTTCGGCGCCGATTGAGTTGGGGAAATTGCCGACTGCCGATCCGCTCGAGCCAGCGGTGATTGAGTGGTGGAACCAGAAGGCGAATGAGATTTACAAACTGATCCCTGACTTCGGCGGTTTTGTGGTCAAGGCAAACAGCGAAGGACAACCCGGGCCACGAACGTACAACCGCACTCACGCCGACGGCGCAAACATGCTGGGGGCTACCCTCGCGCCACACAACGGCATCGTGATGTGGCGTGCGTTTGTTTACGACATGAAACCCGGTTACGACCGGGCCGGCGCGGCCTACGAGAATCTTCAGCCTTTCGACGGCAAGTTTGCAGCGAACGTTTTACTTCAGGTTAAGAACGGACCAATCGATTTCCAGCCGCGCGAGCCTTTTCATCCACTCTTCGGCCGGATGCCGCGCACGCAGTTAATGCCGGAACTGCAAATCACGCAGGAGTACCTCGGTTTCTCGAATCATTTTGTTTTTCTGGCAACGATGTGGCGTGAGTTTCTTGACTCGGATACGTATGCGCGCGGGCGCGGTTCGACCGTGAGCAGAGTCGTCGATGGTTCGCTTTATCGACAGCGCCTGACGGGAATCGCCGGTGTTGCGAATACCGGATCCGATCGAAACTGGACTGGCCATCATCTGCTACAGGCAAATTGGTATGCCTTCGGACGCCTGGCCTGGAACCCGCGTCTTTCGTCTAAAGAGATAGCGAAGGAATGGACCGTGATGACACTCACGCACGACGCTGCCGCTGTGGCCACGATCGTGCGGTTGATGCTCGACTCGCACGAGGCTGCGGTGAATTACATGACGCCGCTCGGGCTGCATCATCTCTTTTGGGGTGGACATCATTATGGACCAGCACCGTGGTGGGACAAGGAAAACCGCGACGACTGGAACCCGGTTTATTATCACAAGGCTGATGCGTTCGGGATTGGCTTCGATCGAACGAAGACTGGCAGCAACACAGTGGGCCAGTATCATCAGCCTGCGCGGTTTTCAAGTCGCGATCGATGTCCCGAAAAATTCCTGCTCTGGTTTCACCACGTCGCGTGGGATCGCAAGTTGAAGTCAGGCCGCACGCTCTGGGAAGAATTGGCGTTGCACTATCAGGCGGGTGTCGATTGGGTTAGGGCGACTCGCGCCACGTGGGCGAAACTCGCAGACAAGATCGATCCGGAGAGACACGAAGCGGTTGCGCAAAAGTTGGCAATCCAGGAACGCGATGCCGTCTGGTGGCGTGACGCGTGTTTGCTTTACTTCCAGACTTTTTCAGCTCGGCCGCTACCGAGTGACGTAGAAAAACCAGCAAAGACGTTGGTCGAATACAAGACTAAGGCTTTGGAATGGTAACGGCCGTTAGACAGGGATTTTACGGATGAAGATCGTGGATTTGCGGGCCACAACAGTAACTGTTCCACTTGAGGCGCCGTTGCGTCATGCAAATGGCTGTCACTGGGGAAGGTTCGTGCGTACGATCGTGGAGGTAGAGACTGACGAGGGTCTCGTAGGTCTTGGTGAAATGGGTGGTGGTGGCGAGTCAGCGGAAGCCGCAATTCACGCGCTCAAGTCCTATTTAGTTGGGCATGATCCAGCGAGGCTTGAGGAACTGAGATTTCTCATCGCCAACCCCACCGCCTCGCTCTACAACAATCGCACGCAGATGTTGGCGGCGATCGAGTTTGCCTGTCTTGATATTCTGGGCCAGAAGTGGGGCGTGCCTGTTTCCGAAATACTCGGCGGGCGTTTGCGCGATCGGGTTCCGTTCGCTTCGTATCTATTCTTTCGTTACCCGGATTCACGGACCGAAAAAGGTGAGATCAGAACGATCGAACAACTCGTCGACGCAGCGCGGTCACTGAAAGAGCGTTACGGTTTCACTTCACACAAGTTGAAAGGCGGCGTGTTTCCTCCCGAATACGAACTCGAATGTTATCGTGCTCTTGCCGCTGCGCTAAAAGGCGATCGCTTTCGTTTCGATCCCAACGGCGTCTGGTCCACTGAAACGTCGATCTGGTTTGGACAGCAGATCGAAGACATTCGCAACGACTATCTCGAAGATCCGGTGTTTGGCATGAACGGAATGCGGCGTGTGCGTGAGAAGGTTCGCATGCCGCTCGCGACGAATACCGTCGTCGTCAATTTCGAACAACTCGCGGCCAACGTTCTGAATACTGCGGTCGACGTGGTGTTGCTCGATACAACGTTCTGGGGTGGCATCCGCGCGTGCGTCAAGGCCACGAATGTTTGTGAAACGTTTCAACTCGGTGTTGCAGTGCATTCATCCGGTGAACTCGGAATTCAGCTCGCCACGATGCTGCACCTCGGAGCCGTGATTCCAAACCTGTCGTTCGCGGCTGATGCGCATTATCATCATCTGACCGACGACATTATCGAGGGTGGCAAGTTCAAATATGAAAACGGCGCCATTGAGGTTCCATCCGCACCCGGTCTGGGGGTCAAACTGGACCGCGATAAAGTAGCTGAGTATGGTGAGCTGTATCTGCGACTCGGATCGTATCCTTACGATCAGGATCCGCTCCGGCCCGGTTGGACTCCGACGATACCAAACGATCGCTGGGCTGATCCGCTGGACGCGCGAACACCGCAGATCAGCTTCTGAAGCACAAGGTGGTTCAAACTTATGGTTACGTCTACTGAAAGCCGCACGGAGTTTTACGGATTGCTTACCGACACGGAAGAGCTTCGTGCCGAAGTTGAACTGGTAGTGAACTCAACGCCGGTCGTGGATGTGCACACGCATCTGTTTCCGAGTGAGTTCAATGAACTGTGTCTTTATGGGATCGATGAGCTGCTGACTTATCACTACCTCGTGGCTGAAACGTTTCGCTCCGCGAGAATCGCGTACGACCAGTTTTGGTCCATGTCTAAAACGGCTCAAGCCGATCTCGTTTGGAAAACTTTATTCGTAGACAACACGCCAACGTCTGAAGCCGCGCAGGGAATTGTTTCCGTGCTCGACGTCTTTGGTCTCGACACTCGCGCGGAAGACTTGAAAGAGGCGCGCGAGTTCTTTAGAACTCAAAGACTCGCTGAGCACATCGATCAAGTGTTCGAGATCGCGCGGGTGAGTGGTGTCGTGATGACTAATGATCCTCTAGACGAAGCCGAGAGCGAGATCTGGAAAGCCGACGTCAACGTGGACCAGCGCTTTGAGTCATCGTTGCGGCTGGACCGTTTGTTGAACGGCTCCGGTGCGGGAACAGGGACCCGACGGCTGTTGGACCAGTGGATTCAGCGCCTGAATCCAGTCTACCTGGCCGTTTCGTTACCGCCCGATTTTACTTACCCGAGTGATGACGACCGCACTCGACTGCTACGCGAAGTGGTCCTGCCAACAGCCAAAGGCCACGGCCTTGCGTTAACTCTGATGGTTGGCGTCCGTCGCGGTGTAAATCCGAATTTGCGAGAAGCGGGTGATGCGCTGGGACGCGCCGACGTGACGGCGATCGAACGACTGTGCGCGGATTATCCCGAAGTCAGGTTTCTGGTGACGTTTCTTTCGCGCGAGAACCAGCATGAGTTGTGCGTGGCTGCGCGAAAGTTCAGCAACCTGATGCCGTTTGGCTGCTGGTGGTTTCTAAACAATCCGTCGCTGGTGTCGGAGATTACGCGGGAGAGGTTTGAGTTATTAGGGCAGAGCTTTATTCCGCAACACTCTGATGCGCGTGTGCTCGAACAGTTGATCTATAAATGGAAACACGCTCGCCGGCAGATTGCCGACGCGCTCTCGGTTTCATACGAGCAATTGTTGCAGAACGGCCGCGCAGTCACGCGTGAGGAGATCGCGCGCGACGTCAATCGTTTGTTCTCCGGAAATTTTACTGAATGGGTCGGCGCTGTCTAATCTTCTCCTGTCTCTGCGTCTCTGTGGTTGAAAATAACCACAGAGACACAGAGACACAGAGAGAAAGCAAATACTCCAGCACGCAAAGAAGGACACTTACTTGAGAAAAAGGCGAACTGTTTCACTTAGCATCTCCGCTGCTGTGGTCATTTCGTTCTGGTTGCCGGTTGCGCGTATGAACTCTCAGCAAAAAGCCCCGGATTACAAAAATGCGAGCGTGCCGGTCGAGCGGCGCGTAGCCGATCTGCTTTCGCGGATGACGCTCGAAGAAAAGGTCGCGCAGTTGACGTGTCTGTGGGCCAACCGGCCGCAGGCGAATCCGCAAACCGACTTTGCCACCGATCGCGGCGAGTTTTCGCCGGCGAAAGCGGCCGCAGTGATGAAACACGGCATCGGCC
>DATEHX010000440.1:0-49320 GCA_035279345.1 Pyrinomonadaceae bacterium
TACTTCGAACAGAATGGCAGCGCAACCATGCCGTTCTGCGTGCTGCTGGAAGCTGCCTTACAGCCGTGCGGCTGGCTGGCGTTATACGTCGGAGACACGCTGCGGACCGAAGGTGATCTACTGTTTCGAAACCTCGATGGAGCCTGCACGCTTCACGGCGAGTTAACACCGGGAGCAGGCACACTGCGAACACAAGTGAAACTTGTTTCAGTCGCATCTACAAACGAGATGACGATTGAGTCGTTTGAGGTGAATTGTTATCTGGGCGATCGTCACATTCTGGAAATGAAGAGTGTTTTCGGAATCTTTCCACCGGCAGCGTTCGAAAACCAAATCGGCCTTCCTGCAACAGATGATGAGCGAGCGCGTCTCAATGTCGCATCAGATCGCGTTATCGATCTCTCAACTTCGCCAAGCCGCTACTTCACAGGCGAACTTCATCTGCCCGGACCGATGCTCCGGATGATCGATCGGATTACCGAATTTCGGCCCGCGGGTGGCCGAGCGGGGCTTGGATATCTTCGCGCTGAAAAGGATGTGAAGCCAAGCGACTGGTTTTTCAAAGCGCACTTCTTTCAGGACCCGGTGCAGCCTGGTTCATTGGGCCTCGACGCGATGTGCCAACTGCTTCAGTTCTACATGATCGAAAACGATCTGGGCGCCGGCGTCGCTCAGCCACGCTTTGAACCGATCATGGTTGGAAGCCCTGTGACGTGGACCTTCCGTGGCCAGGTCGTGCCGGCAAACCGCGTTGTCACGATCGAGATGGAGATCAAGGAAATGCGCAACGATGCGCGAGGGCCGGTCGCGATCGCTGAAGCGTGGCTCTGGGTTGATGGCATGCGCATCTACCACGCGCAAGACCTCGGGATGCGGATTGTTTCGGCGGGGATTGAATCGCCTTTGCGAGAGGAGACGTTGGATCCGGGTCGCGACACGTGGCTCGCGGATCATTGCCCAACGTGGACGCTTCCAGTCTTACCGATGATGTCCATGGTCGATCGCATTGCTGAGGCCGCGGCTAAACACTCACGCCGTGATGTCACGCGCGTCGAAGAGGTGCAGCTTAGCCGTTGGCTGCCGTTCTATGGTGGCCCAGTGCGTTTGCGCACGGAAGTGACCGGCAGTGGCGACAAGCGAAACGTCACGTTGTTGGCATGGCGTGATGCGCCGGATCCATCGCTTTCTCGTTTCGAACAAGTTGCCAAAGGCTTGGTTCACCTCGGATCTCTTCCCGAACAACCGTCTCCGTTCGCGCCGCTTTCAGATCTCTCGCCGGTGCCTGATCCGTACGCGTCGGGTGCAATGTTCCACGGACCGGCATTTCAGTATCTGACTCAATTGTGGCGCGGTGCGACCGGCGCTTCCGCAATTCTTCAAGCCGATCGTGGCAGCGTACCGCGCGGGTTTCTTCATCAGGGACTGCTCGACGCCGCCACGCACGCGATTCCGCACGATTCGCTTAGGCTGTGGTCCAACAACATTCCCCACGACCTCGCCGCATATCCGCACCGCATTCAGAACATGGTTCTCTACAAACCGCTTCCGGACGCGGGCGAAGTACGCGTCGAGGTTCGCTTCGCGGGAATCGAAGACGAGCGGTTTCCACTCTTCGACATACAACTGATCTCAGGCGCACAGGTCTGCATTTCGTTTCGACTCGTCGGCGTACTGCTGCCGAAAGGACGCATCGGTATTGCGCCACCGGAAGCCCGGCGAAAATTTCTGCGTGACAAAGTCTACGTGCCCGATTTATCGCTCTCCGAGTTCGATGGCTCAACCACTCGCCTGACAGCCGCAACCGTGCAGCAAAGCGATTGGCTGCCAGGCAACATCGCGACGATCTACTCAGTGCCGTCTGCGCGCCGCAAACTGCTCGTCGAAGAGGTTGCGGTACGCGAACACGTTTCGCGACGTGCGCTCGTCCACCCCTCGAACGTCATATCTGCCGAAGATCTGCGTAGCGCCACGACAGCGCAACACCCTTTGCGTTGCTACAACCTGCGCGTCACACGCGAGGGCGATGAAGTTAAAGTGGCAGATACGAGTTTGCCGCTGCAGGACCTGACGCCGATACGAAAGTACTGGCGCGAACGCATCGGAATCGGTCCATGGTTGATGGAAGATCTTTATTACGGATTGATCGCGCGATTCGTCAGAGACGTTGTCATCACCGATCCCGAAGCTTTTGACAAGGTGCGTGGCCGCAGTTGCTTGTATCTTGCGAACCATCAGGTCGCGATTGAATCGTTGTTGTTCGGAGTAGTCGCGTCGGCACTCTCGGGCACGCCCGCGGTTACGCTCGCCAAAGCCGAACACAAGACAAGCTGGTTGGGAACGCTGATCGCGCACACCTTCGAACATCCCGGCGTGAAGGATCTGGACCTGATCATCTTTTTCGAACGTGACGACCGTGAATCACTTACCGCAATTATCAACCAGATCGCAATGCAAATGCGGTCCGGACGTAAAAGCGCGATGGTCCACGTCGAAGGCACCCGTTCACTGACTTGCCGTCATCCAGTCGAGAAAATGAGTTCGGCCTTCATCGACATGGCGCTCGCGGTTAACGCTCCGATCGTCCCAGTACGTTTCGCAGGTGGACTGCCGGTTGAAGAGTTGCCGGAACGGATATCTTTTCCGGTCGGTTTTGGAAAACAGGATTACTGGTTGGGCCGGCCGATCTATCCGCAAGAACTCGCGCGAATGCCATATAAGGATCGCAAGCTGGCGGTGATCTCCGCGATCAACAATCTCGGTCCCGATTACACTGCTGAGCTTCCGGCGCTACCCGATCCCGCATTTGAGAACATGGTTGAATCCTGGACCACACGAACCGGCGTGCCGCTCGAGGACGCGGTCTTCTACAACACGCTGGCGAGGTTAACCGACCAGAGCGAAGAAACACGCGCTTTATGCGACGGCGATCCTCAATCTCTGTGGCTGGCAAAGCTTGCGAAACGTTTCGGTGTCGAGTAAACAACGACGAGGTAAATGATGACGGACAACATTCACCATCGAGTTCGGCAGATGTTCCTTTACGGCTTTCCGATCGGGACGTTTGTGGCAACCTGGATCTACTGGCTCGTCGTCGAGCGCACGGGTTTCGCCATGCCAATCTTCATTCTAATCATTCCCGTCATCTTTGCCTTCGCGGCCATCCGCGTCATCGTCGGCCCGCTCGGGTTGTGGACCTGGAGAATGTCGATGCTTCACTTGGCATTCCTGTGGTCCACCTATTCGGCGCTCGGCATCCTGATCGTCAGTGACTCGATCGCCGCACCGTTTACCTTCACGTCAGTCATCAAGACCGCGATTTTCTGCGGTGTCCTGGGAGGTTTGATAGGAACACTCATCGACATCGTGGGCATCGATCAGGGCTTGCTCGAACTGCATTACACCACGCTGGATCGCGGAATGGTGAACACCGTTCTTTCCTACAGTTTCAAGTTCTTCGGAGCTTTCAGCGCGATCTACGGCATTCTCGCCAAGGTGGGCCATTACGTTTTGGTGGAGCGATCGTTACCGCAATGGTTGCCGGTGCTGATCCTCGGTGCGAGCGCGCTACTCATTGGTCCATATCTGATTCATTTTCTACTGACCGGACGTGACGATCAGACCGCAGTCGCAACTCCTCCCACATCTGAACCACCTGTTGCCGAACCACCGCTGTAAGCTCCTCGTACGCAGCGGTTGAAGCTTCTGCCTCCGACGGGGGATAAACGGGCGCGCCAAACTTGATTTGCAGCGGTTTGAAGCCCTGAAAAGATTTGCCACGCGGCCACGCATCGTAAAACCCGTCCATCGCTGCCGGAATTATCGGCGTTTGCAGATGAAGCGATAAGATCGCCGCACCTCTTTTGAACCTCTTCGGCGTCCCATCGATCGAGCGTTCACCTTCGGGATAAATAATCAGCGCTCCGCCTTCTTTCAGCGCGAACCCTCCAGCACGCATCGCCGGTACTAGATTGGCATCGGGATCCACCACGATGATGCGTAATCTCGAAACCAACAAACTCAGGAAACGATTGTCGAAAAACTCGCTCGTGCCGAGTAACACGAGTCTTCTCATAACCGGCCACGGCAAGACGCTGCCCAAAATCACAGCATCGATCACGCTCTGGTGATTGGGACAGATCAGCACTGGACCATCGCGCGGAATCTCTTCCAGCCCAGTAACGCGAAGCCGAAAAAGACGGTGCACAAAAAACGATAAAACACGAACGACGATATACAGAAATACTTCTCGCACTGGTCGCCGCCGCATGAGCGCCACGACTGACTCATCCACCGGTGTTTCGTTTAGGAGCGTGTGCCATGCTGAAACCTGTGTCGCGTCCGCTTGAGCCGCGTCCGTGGTTTTGCTTTCTTGCAAGAGATCGACGAGTTGCCGCACCGTGTAAACATCGGCCAGTCGCGTTTGTTCCAGCGTCGCGCCGAGTTCCTGTTCGAGCGCCATCACGAGTTCGATCCGCTGCATGGAATCGAAACCGAGATCGAGCTCGAGATTCGCGTCGGGTCGAATCGCGCCGCGTTTCGCGGGCGACATGTTACGAATCACCGCGAGAGACTTTCGTACGTCGGGTTGTTCCAGCCACGACAATTCATCCGCACTCAACGCCCGCTCTGCGTCAAAATCCGTTTCACTCGATCCTTTCGCTTGATTTGCTTGAACCCGGTGCTGGACCTCGAAGCGTTTGATCTTGCGCGTGGTCGTGCGCGGCAGGTTCTCCTGCCAGATCTCATAGCTGTTGATGCGTTTGGTGGAGGGCAGTTCGGCCGAGAGTCCTTCGAGTTCGAAACGGATCACTTCTTTGACGTTAACTACCTTGCGACGCTTGAGCACGTCGAAGTCAGGCACGACGACCGCGTGCAGCTTTTCAGTACCAGACGCACCCTCCAACCCGAGAACGCAGATCTCTTTGACGCATTCCGATTTTTGATAATGAGCCTCGACTTCCTCGGGATAGATATTCTTCCCAGTGCTCAGGACGATCACTTCTTTCTTACGCCCCGTGACGAAGAGATTTCCGCGAGCGTCGAAATATCCGAGATCGCCGGTGTACAACCAACCGTCTTTCAGCACTTCTCGCGTGGCGTCGGGACGGTTCCAATAACCCTTCATCACGGACGCGCCGCGAATCAGAATCTCGCCGACCGGCGTGTCGATGCCTTCCTCGACTTGCGGCTCCGAAATGGCTCCTTCCAGCCCGCGAAGCGGTGGTCCAACTGAGCCGATCACGATCGTGTCCGGCGGCGTCGCAAACGCGGCGCCGGTAGTTTCAGTTAATCCGTAACCCTGCATGACGTCGAGTCCAAACGCGCGAAAGTCGCGCGCGATCGGCGAACTGAAACGCGAACCCGCGCTCAGCAGGTAACGCATGTTTGGGCCGAAAACCTTATGAACCTTCGGAAAGAACAACTTGCCGGGATTCACGCCGAACCTGCGGAGAAACAACGAGAGCGCCATCAAGGTCCGCACTACTAATTTGACCAGTTTTCCGCGCGCCGCAACCTCGCTGAAGATACGTTCGTGGATTAAATAGAAGACGGCCGGAACAACGGAGAGCACAGTGATCCGGCGTTCCTCCAAACCTCGCAGCATCTCTTTGGCGTTCAGCGTTTCGAGGTAAACGACGCGCGCGCCCATCAGCAGCGGCAAGACCAGATTGGTCATCAGCGCGAGCACGTGAAAGAGCGGAAGCACGCCGAGCACGGCATCATTTGAGTCGATGTGCGCCCAACCAAAGGCGGCGTACGCTTCGCCGGTGAAGTTTGCGTGGCTGAGCATGACGCCTTTTGGATCGGCTGTCGTGCCGGACGTGTAGAGAATGCAAGCAACCTCTTCGTCTGAGGACGCGGGCGAAACAAACCCGTCTGGTGCAGCCGCAAAGATCTGGTCCAACGTGATGTCGTTTTGCGATTCGCCGTCGAGTTGCACGACGCCGATCGCCGTGTCGCGAGTAGCATCCTTTGCAACGTTCAAGTGTTTGGCGTCAGCAAAGAACCATGAACTGCCGCTGTCTTTCAGTAGTTTTGCGGCTTGTGAGTGGTCGAGATTCGTGTCCAAAGGAACTGCTGCACAGCCTGCCGCGATGATGCCGAGAAAAGTCGCGACCCATCGCGGACTGTTATCCGCAATCAGCGCGACTCGCGCGCCGTGCTCCAGCTTCTGATCCATCAGCCAGCGGCCGACGGATTCTCCCATTCGCAACAGCTCGGCATAGGTGTAACTTTCGACGCTATCGCGACGCTGCATTTCCACTGCCACATTATTGGGCCAACGTTCGGCGGTCTCGCGAAAGCCTTCGTAAAAAGTCGGCATGGATTAGTTGGACGTGGTTTTGATGAGTGAGGCTTCCGATGAGTCGAAACCGGCGAGCGTCTGGCGTACAAGCGCTGCTACTGTGTCCACGTGAGGCGCGGTTAACATCGTGGCGTGATCGCCCGGCACCTCGTGGATCTCAGTCATCATCTCCGGCGCGCGATGGTAAGCGGTTTCCGTTCTGAGTAGGACCATCTTCGCTTGCGGCGGCGGTGCGTCGTAATTAACTGCGAGCCGAACGTTGTGTTCGTAGCGGCGCACCTGGTCCGCGATCGCGTTGCGTGAAGCGGGATCGGCAATGGCCTTGAGCACTAGATCGAGATCGTTGTCGCCATGATCCGAAAGAGCATTGTCTAGCAGCGCCAAATCCGCGCCGGTCAGATATTCGCGAGCGATTTCGAATAACAGCCCGCCGCGCTCGCCGCGTCCGTTGTTGGTTAACGAAGACGGCGGCCGGTGAATCTCGTCGAGCAGTAGTAAACCGGAAACCTTTTCTCCACCGCGTTCGAGTTCAAGAGCCATCGCGCGGCAGATAGTTGCGCCAAAGCTGTAGCCGCCCAATGTGTATGGACCATTCGGACTAACAGTCTTCATCGCCGCAATGTAACGAGTGGCAAGCTCTTCGACTGAAGTACCGTTCTCGGTTTGGCGAATCGCGGTGATCGGGAAGTCGAGACGCCGCGCCAGTTCGAGAAAACACTCAACACCGCCACGCGCAGGATGCACGAGGAATAATGGCGCCGCGTCGTTATCTTCGTTGCCGTTCAGTGTGACTAACGCAGCATCGGGCAACGCCATGTCCGCATTGTTGCGCAGGTACTCGGCGAGTGCGACGACCGTTGGATAGCGATTCAGGATCGTCACCGGTAATCGCACCTGCAGGCGTTGCTCGAGCAGGTTAACCAGACTCAGAAACTCAACCGAGTCGAGAATCACTTGATCGTTCAGCGGGATATTCCGATCGACGTCGCAGCGGGTAACTTCACAAACCGCAGCGTGAATCACATCTTCAGTGCTCGCCACACCGGTTTGCCGCGGAAGAGGATACGACGCGGTTTGGACCGGCCCACTCGAACCGTTCTCAACATAGAGCGGCTTCAACGTTTTTTCCATCCAGCGCGTGCGGCACGCATTTCGGCGTAGCTTTCCGCTTGTCGTTTTGGGAATCGTACGCGCGGGAAGAAACGCGATCGTACCGATGTGCACGCCTTCCTGCTTCATGACTTCACGTCGGATCGCGACGGCAATGTTCGCGTAGTCGCCATTGTCGTAGCGGGCTTTGCGGAGTTCCGCGCAAAGGATTAACGCCTCATCCGCTGCCGAATTGTCGGTGAAGAGCGCGGAGCAACCCGGACGCAACGAACGCGAAGCAGCTTCAGCGGAGCGTTCGATGTCGACGGGATAAATGTTGCGGCCGCGCAGAATGATCAGGTCTTTCAAACGGCCCGTGATGAACAACTCGCCATGATGCATGAACCCCAGGTCGCCGGTGCGCAACCAGGTGCGATCGTCATCATGTCCGTTATTGCCCTTGATGCGCGCTTCAAACACGGCTTTGGAAATCTCGGGCTCGTTGTAGTAGCCGCGTGCTTTGCTCGGACTCGACACCCAAATCTCACCAACGTCTTCAGGACCACAACGTCCACACGTGTCGGGATCGACGATCGCCACGTGCACGTTGTTTCCGGGTTTGCCGCAGCCAACCACGCGATGATCGCCAAGCCGCAGACGATGGCGCAACGTAAGTTCGTTCTTGTCGAGATGGTAAAGACGTGAGCCACCGAGCGTCACGGCGACGACGTGTTCGGCGAGACCGTACGCGGGGAAGAACGCACGCGCTTCAACACCGGAGACAGCAAAACCCTGCGTGAAGTCGCGGAGCGTGTCGTAATGAACGGCTTCACCCGCACTCATCACCACACGCAGACGGCTCAAGTCCCAACGCGCGCGTTGCTCCGGCGTCGTGCGCGAGAGCAGCAAACGATAACCAAAATCAGGCGCGGCTGTGGCCGTCGCGCGATAACGATGAAGCATCTCGGGCCAGATCGCCGGGTTGCGCAAGAAGCTCAACGGCGAACACGACACGTAAGACGCACCGTTGTACAGCGCGATCAGAATGCATCCGACCAGACCGAGATCGTGATACTGCGGCACCCAACAACAACCGACGCTGGCCTCGTGCAGTCCGCACGCTTCCGTCGTCAAGAGAAGCTGGTGCATGAGGTTGCCGTGACTGATGATCACGCCGCGCGGTTCGGCCGTAGAGCCGGAAGTGAACTGAAGAAACGCGGTGTCGTCCTGCGTTAGCGGCAACGGCGGTAAGGTCACTTCTTCACCGTCTGCGAGATCGTCCGTCGTGTGCCACGTTAATTGTTTGGGCCATTGCCAGATCGACGTCGGACTCAGCACCGACCCGATGCGAGCAACGCGAAGGTAGCTACGCGACGTGAGCGCGACACGCGCCTTGCAACTCTCGACGATCGCTGAGATTCGTTGCAGATCTTTCTTGAGCTCTTTCGGATTTGGTGGATACGCCGGCACCGGAAGCGCGCCGGCCATGATCGTGCCGAGAAACGCGACGATAAAATCCAGACCGGGCTCATAGACGAGCAGCACGCGATCGCCCACGTTTACTTTCCACTTGTTGAGCAACTGCGCCGCGACGTGACGCGAGCGCCGCCGAATATCGGCATACGTGAGCACTTGCGTTTCGTTGCAGTCGTCGTCGACAAACACGAGCGCGCGCTTGGACGAATGCAGACGCGCTTGATATTCGAGCACGTCGAGAAAAGTGTGTTGCGGTCCCCACGGCGCTTTCTTCTTAGTGGCCGAGATGTTGTGCGGCTTGATAACCGGATATTCCTGCAAGCCGGCCATGATGCCGTTGGCAGCTTCGAAACCTGACACCAGGCCGTCTTCGTGAAGCGTGAAGTTTCGCAACCAACTGCCGGCAAACCAAACTCGTCCCTGTCCCTGCACGGCGCGCAATCTTCGTCGCAGGCGCACGACTTCAGGCGTGACTTTGACATGACTGAAAGTAACCGGAACACCGCCTTTGATGTCGAGCTTGCGGTTGTACGCGTACGTGGCAAACACGTCCGTCTCGCGATCGAGATTACTCTTGGTCCATTTGGTAACCAAGAAAGGGCGATCGCGGTCAACCTTCTCGTCTTCGTCGGCGACGATCATATTGGCGTGACGCCACTGCTCGCGGCGAGCGGGCATGAAGCGTTCGTCGCGATGAATGATCACTGTGTCGCTGGTGAACGGAATAGCTTCGAGGATTTGACGTTCGACTTCGGTGGCGTGTTCGCCCAGGACGCTCAGCGTGCTGTGCGGCTGAGCGGAAAGAATCACTTGTTCGAAACGTTCTTCCCAGCGCCGGCCGACTTGTGCGAAAGCCATCGTCACACCGGCTGGACCACGTTGGACCACTTGCGCGTGAGTCGCAGGCAGGAACCGCACGCCTTTCGCGGCGAGTGCTTCAACAAAACGCACCATGTACGAAGCGGAACCGTGTTTGACGCGACATACGGGCTCGCGTCCGGCGAGCACTACCGGAAGGTATGAGTATTTGACTAACTGCCGGATCGGATAATCGAGATAGTAGTTCGCTGGTTGTCCGACAAACACGAAGACGATCGAACCGAGAAAGCAGTAGTGGATGAACTCTTCGGAGAAGCCGTGTTGTTCGAAGTAGTCGCGCGCGGTTACGAAGTCGAGGTTGTTGTCTGCGAGAATGCCCCACGCGTCGAAGCGCTCGAGTTCCGCGAGTACGTGGCGTGAAAACGGCATGTCTTCGAGCCGTTTCCAGTTGCGGCGTCCGTCGAGTGAGAAGTAAGAGAGCGCTTCTTTGAACGATCCGAGCTCCTCGATCTCGACGTCGAGTTCCTGGAAAAGACGCGCGACGTTCGGGTACGCGGCTCCGGTAAAACTTCCGAAAGCCGGATCGACCGTGTGGCCGTCTGGCAACTCGATAGAACACGCGTGACCGCCCAACTTGGGACGCGGATCGACCACAGTGACGTGATGTCCGTAACGCGTTAATGCTAACGCCGCGCCCAACCCGGACACGCCCGAGCCGACAATGCAAACTTCAACACGTTTCGCGTGGTATGGATAAAGATTCGTCGCGTGCTTGTTGAGCTGGCGGCGTAACGCCGGTGAGCTCGAATACACCGCGCGGCGATTGCGATTTACTTCGCCCAACGGCGCGTGTTCCGGCAGACAATGATAGAGATTGAATGCGACTGCCTCGTCACGCACTGCCTGTTCCGGCTCGTTTACACTCTGCCGCGAGATGCGAACCTCGCCGACCTTTATTAATGGACCACCCCACTCAACGCGCGGATCTTCCATCGGATCGAGTACGGGATCGCGTTGGAACTGAATGCAAAAATCAAAGACCGCGTCGGACGTCGCGTGATTGAGGATGTATTCCAAACGCTGCCGGAGAAAGTTTGGACCGGCGAGAGCTTTACACTGTTCGAGTGAGGCGCCGCTTTCGAGCGACGGCGACGCGCCCGGTCGCAAAACGTATTTCACAGCGCGGCCTGGACCGTAGAGAAACGGCGTGATGCTGAAGTAGTTCACGGATAACACGTCGTTCACGATCAGTTCGTCGGAATAGATCAACTGGCGCGTGAGATCCATGAAATCGAGCCGCTGCGGGACTACATCGCGGCCGCGCTTTGTAGAAAGGATCGGCACGCTGTTGAGCAGGAAATCGGAAAGCGTGATCTGCGCGCCGTCAGCGTCCGTGCCCAGTAGTTTGAGACCAACGCCGCGCACATCGCGATCCGCGTCAGCAAACACTTCCAGTTCCGGTTTGCCGAGACTGGAGAAGCGCATGATGCAATCGTAGCTTCGGTTCGGTTCAACGAATAATCCGACTCTGAGATCGTCCGGCAAGTCAGGTGCAACGACGAAACGCGCGCTAACAACACCGTGGGTTTTCGGATGGCTGCCACGCAAAGCAGTTTGGCCACTGTCGATCGATGGTGCACGGAAGTCGCGAATCTTTTTGTCGTATTGCTCGACGATGTAGCGACTGTCTTTGGATTCGCGCGCGGGTTCGGGCTCGGCTTCAGCGGCAAGCGGAGCGCGCTCAGCCGCATCAGCGAAAAACTGCGTCACAGTAGCCGCAACACCTTCGGGATCGCTGATGTGCACGCCGAGCGAACTTTCGTTTCCGAGCACGATGCGTGGTGACGATACAAAGCGGCTCAGGAATTCGTACTGCGAGAGTTCGGGAGGCAACAGTTGCGGGCAACTGAAGTAATGAAGCGACGGCACCTCGAGCACGATCGGCTCAGGCGTTACGGCAGGAGAAACGAGTTTGCGTGGTTGGCCGGCGCGCACGGCGTCGACTCGGCGGCCGAATGGCGAAAGTCTTTGCTCGTCTTCAACTGTGAAGTGTTCTCGCGTTTCGATCAGCGTGAAGTTGCCGCGATACGCGGCTGCGAAACGCGCCACAAATTCCGGTTTAGCAAATTCGTGCCGGTATCCCTCTTCTTGTTCGGGCCACCACGTAGCACGTTGCCAAAATTGAGACAGTAAACCGTAATCGCCATCCGCTACTTTGCTTTCGAAATCAGGGTCGAGAAAATCCGCGACGTACGCGTACGATTCGGCGAGACGGCGTGAGAGATCGGCGTCGATGCTGTGGATGTTCGGCAAAGGCGCGTCGATCAGCGCGAGTGAGCGCACCAGGCGCGGTTCCGCTGTCGCGAGATAGATTGCGACGGTTCCGCCAAAGCCGACGCCGAGTAGATCGACGCGGCCGCAGTCGAGCGCTTCGATGAGCTTTGCGATGTCGTTGGCAATCGCGCGAAAGTGTGGATCGGGACCGAGATCGATTCGTTCGGGTAAGAGAACTCGACGCGGAGTTGTGCTTCCCGCGAGAGCCGCTGCAAGTGCGTCAAAGCTAAACGCTACGTCAGGCACGTGGCCCAACATCAGCACGGCCGGAGCGTTACGCGGACCCCAAGTGCGCAGGCGAAAGGTCAGGCCTCCGACCTCGACCCGCATGAGAGACTCCTCAGGTTTGGGTGTTTCACCCATTGATATTCACCAGCGTAAGGGTAAATGAGAGGACAACAATGACCTGGTGCGACGACGCCTGACTTTACACTAGCGATTCACGGCCTGTAAACTCTTGGCCCCACAAAGAAACACAAAACGGTCGAGGATTTTGTGCTTTTTTGCGGCTCGTCTTCCTCTACACCAATCGAGTGTGCAGATGCGCTATCTGCTGGAGCAACTGGCTACTGAGTCGTCGAGACTCCTGATTTGGGGCCTCATTCCACGTGCCATCGGGCTCATCTTTCTCATTGCGTACGGTTCACTGTGGTTTCAAATTCTTCCGCTGCTTGGGAGTCGCGGCATTTCGCCTGTCGGTTTGCAGTTAAGCCGACTGCGCGAAGATCTCCCGCTGTTCTCGCGTCTGCGTCTTAATCCGAGTCTGCTTTGGATCGCGCACGGCGACGTGGCTTTGCGCGTCTACATTGCTGCCGGCATGCTCGGGGGGCTGGCGATGATCGTTGGCGGTCCGATTGGTTGGTGGGGCGCGCTTTGCTGCTGGGCGATCTGGCTTTCGTTGCACTTCTCACTTCGACTCGTTTATCCGTGGGATACGGTTCTGCTCGAAGCGGGCTTTCTCAGTTTGTTCGTGCCTGCATCGGCGTTGTTGCCGCAGTTGACGGCGACGGCGCTGCCACATCCATTGCTGCCGTTCATCTTCCACTTGCTGTTGTTTCGCTTGCTCTTAGGGTTTGGAAAGATGAAGTTTATCGGCATCCGCCGCGGCGACTGGAATTACACGCGCTATTTTCTGATCAACATGCCGTTGTGTACGCCGATCGGGTGGCGCTTCAGCAGGCTGCCGAATCCTTTTCACAAACTGACACTAGCAGGGATAGCTTTTGTGGAGTTGGTGTGTCCGGTGCTGGTGCTGATTCCCGGTCCAACGCGCCTGATCGGCGGCGCGGGTATTTTGGCGCAGATGATTGGGATTCAGCTTACGGGGAACTTTGGTTACTTCAATTGGCTGACGGCCGCGTTGTGCATCTCCACGCTCGACGTCAGTTCGTCGTTGTTTACAGCACTGGCTGATCCGGCGGCGCTCGTGTCGCCGGATCGGATCTTCTTCACGCTCGTTGCTGCTTTCATTATTTTGGCGACGCCGGTCTATTTGATCTTCAACAGTTGGTTCAACTACGGATTCCTTTCGTGGCCGGCGTTCGAACGTTTGCGTGCCGGGCCACTGCGCGCTTACCTGAGCGTCTTGCGTTTCGTTGAGCCGTTGCATTTGGTGAATGCTTACGGCGTGTTTCACGCGCAGGCCGCTCCGCCGCAACGTTGGGTCACGGTTGTGGAGGGTAGCAACGACGGCGTTGATTGGAAGCAGTATCGCTATCGCTACACGATGACGGACGAATCGAGCCGGCCTCGATATGTCGCGCCTCATCATCCGCGCCTGGACCACCAGACTTTTTACGACGCAGCGGGTGTGGATGGCACCGGGTATTTCCAACCGTTGAGCTTCACGGATCCTTATTTGCTGACGCCTTCGTCGGTGCTCGATCGAACGATGCAGCGATTGCTTGAACCGGAAGCGCCGGGTGTTTCGCTTTTTGCCGAGGCACCTTTTAGTGATGGTCCACCGCGGTTTGCTCGGGTTGCTTTGTATCGCTTCACGGCGGAGGATGCGGAGGAACAGAAGGAAACGAATTGTCATTGGAAAGTTATACCGGTCGGTTTGCATATCCCGCCCACGGAAGTGGATGAACGAGTTTGGAAAGATTGGGTGCCGCCGCCGGAGCTGTTTCACGGTGAAGCGCCGCGATGGCGGCGGCGCGCGCGTGTTTGCAAAGGTGTTAATGAGGCGGAATCGCGCGCGTTTTGGGACGACTTCCTTCCGTTTGTGAAGCAGACAGCTTCGAGCATTGCGAGCGATGAACCGTTCTCATGGTCCACGCTGCCTCGTTTACAAAAATCTCTTCGCCAACGTTATCAACCGGACGAGCTGCGTGCGTTTCAGTTGACGCTTGGGCGGCTCACGATGGTGCTGATGGCGCGTTTCGATGCCGTGTTCAGCCGTCCCGCGGCGCGGTTCTTCCGTGATGTAGTCGGACTACCGAAATCCACCGGACCCGACGTCGATCCCTTCTCGGCGGCGCACGATGCGGAGCCCGAACGTGTTTGGCAAGCGTTGGCCGCGTGGCCACACGGCGCGTTACGCACTCGCTTCCATGTGTGGCTTGCGGCTCAATGGGCGATATTGGATGGCGGACGCGAAGGCTGGCGCAGGCTCGCTGGTCCTGATGCGGCAATCGTTGGCAGCGGCGAACCCATCCGCACGGAAGTGCGATTGTCGCGACGAGCCCGTCAATCGATGAGTCTAGCCGCCGCCGAACTGGGTCTCGAACTCGCCGCCATGCTCGACGTTGCTCGCACACTCACACTCGCGAACGGCATGTTTCTCGAAGGCGTTGTGAATTACGACATGCTCGCACGTCACGCGAGCCGTCTGCGCATTCTTTATTCCTCAGAGGAAGGCCATACGAAAGTTCCCACCGGTCTATTCCCCGGCGTATTCGAGATCGCCGCTGAACTCCGCGATCAACCTTCACTTTGCATGATGTACGGGTGGGGAGAGAACACGCAGACCGCACCACTGGTCGATCCACCGCCGATGATCTTCGGCGATGATTGCGTCTGGCGTGAACTGAATGTGCAAGACGCACAACCCGATCGGGGCGTCTGAAAAATTAACGTCGTGGCGAGTGTCCGAGGAGGAGATCTGCGATTGCGTCGGAGATCGGGAGACCGGGAGCGCGTTCGAGCCAGAAGAATTCGCCGCAGGGGTTGAGTTCGATGAAGACGTGACGGCCGCCGGGTGTGAGGATGATGTCGATAGCACCGTAGTTCAACGAGAAGTAATCCATGAGACGCAGGATTTTTTCTTCGACGTCATGCGGGAGTTGGTAGTGTTGCCAGTCGTGAATCATGCGAACGCCGTCGCGCCGCCAGTCGTGAGCGGCGCGTGCGGAGACTTGTGAGTCGATAGCCGCAGACATCACGCGCCGGCCCACGACTGTGACACGAATCTCAAGCGACTTCTGAAGCAGTTCCTGAAAAGTAGCGGGACAGAGACTCAGGCCTGAGAGATCCGCGAGGTCTTCGGGCTTCACCGCGTTGGTAAAGACCACGAGCTCCTTTCCTTCCTCGTAGATCGCAAACGAAGAGAGCATCTTCGTGATCATTCCGTCCTCGCAACTCTTTGCGAAAGCGCGCACGGCGGCGGGATCGTTTGTCGTCAGCGTGCGCGGTGTGTCCAATCCGAGTTCGCGAGCCACTTGTAGCTGAAGCTGCTTGTTCTCTGCGTGACGGATGTGGCGCACGTCATCCAAACGGAAGGCTTTGAGACTAGCGAGCATGCCGTGAGCGGCAGCAGTTGCTTCGCCGAGTGATGCGTGGCGTAGTTGCTTGTCGAGATCTGCCGGAAGCTGCGCGCCGAAGTTGAGACGACGGTGCCAGACGGCGGTTACCTCGCGGAGATCAAACTCACCGTCTTCATTCGTGAGCGTGAGACGCTCGTCGCCAGATGCACCGTAGTAAGCTGTTAGACGCACGCCGGTCGGATAGCGATCGGTGTTAAAGCGGGCCGTGTCGCCGCCTTTGCCGGCGATGGTCTCGATTACTCGTGCGACGCTGTCGTTATCGTCGCTGTGCGTGATGATCAAAATGGACATAGTGAAGTTGATCAGTGGCGCTTTTTTATTCAAGTAGCGCAGCGGCGATGGCTTCCGAAATTGGCAGGCCGAGATCGCGTTCGAGCATGCCCCACTCGCCGCCGGGATTGACTTCGAGGAATACGTGTTCGCCCGAAGGTGTGCAGATCAGATCGACGGCGCCGAAAATGAGACCGAGTTCCGACATCAATACGCGCAGGCCGTCTGCGACTTCGCTGGGCGGTTGGGCCTGTTGCCAGCGACACTCTTCTGGTGCGACGCGCCGCCAGTCCACCTCTCCGCGTGACGTGCCACTTGCGTCGATCGCGCCGGCAAAGACTTCACCTGCCACAAAAGCAACGCGCAGTTCGTACGCTTTCGGAATCAACTCTTGAAACACCATCGGGCTATGACGAAGTGCGTCTGCGCCAGCCAGATCTTCTTCGCGGACGCGGTTCGTGTAGACGAACGCTTCGGCCGCGTCCATGCTGACGGCGATCGGACGGAGAAGCTTAGCCACTGTTTGCCCATTAGTCTCTGCGAAAAACTGTCGCGCTTCAGCCGGGTCGTTGGTAACGAGTGTGCGTGGGACGCGCAGACCGGCGTGTGCGGCGAGCCGGAGTTGTCGCTGCTTGTTCTCCGCGGCGCGTTGGCGCTCGAGATCGTTTACCCAATGCGCATCATGAAGCGCGTCGAGAAAACCTTCGAGCGCGGCGACAGACTCGCTGACGCACATCGCGCGATAACGCTCGTCAAGATCGTCCGACATGCGTGGCGTCCAAAGCTTGCGCGCCCAGACAGATCTTACTTCCGCGGAAGAAATCTGCTCACCTGTTTCCGTAAAAAGCTGTGCGTCGCGTTCGTCGCCCGCGCGAGCGGAGATTTTGACGGCTGATGGAAAGAGGTCCGTGTTAAAGCGAACGGGACGGACGCCTCGGCGCACGAGAGCCTCTGAAACGAGATCGACGGTGTAGAAGTCGCCGCTATGTGTCAGTAGTAGAACGACGGCCAGTCGAGTAGTTGAAGTCATGCGTCAGAGGTGAGTTAGCGATGTCAGGCCCCGAGATTGAAGACGCTCACGAGGCCTGACACGTTTTAATCGATCGTTTCGAAACGATCTTATTTACTGTCCGTGTATTCGAACCGTTGATCGATCTCATCCCGGTCGGATGGATACTTGAGCGTCATGAACGCATCGTTTGACTTCTCCTGTCCTTCGAGAAAACGCGCAAAGAACGGTCGGCTCTGCTCGGAGGTTTCATTGGCGGGTGATTCTATCTTGTCTCGCATTGAATGGATCTCCTTTACGGTTGAACTGAGTTATTGCGAGGGTAGAACTTACGAACGGCACCTATGATGCGATTAACCGCTCCGGAGATACCTCGTGGGAGTCGTAATTCATCGGAAACCTTGGATCAACAAAACCCTGGAGGACAGATGCGGATTTCTAAATTTAATGACTTTCTGGGGAGGTGAAGATTGGACTAACCGCGGAAATAACTCCCATGATCACGCAAAGGCAGGCGGAGACAGGCCGTAGCACTGAAATCGGCACGCGGCGTCTTAAACTAAATCCGATAACAAGAGCAAGCACGCCTTTGGTAACCAAGGCCAACGTGCCGCCAAGAAACACGACAAATGGAGCCTGATATCGCGCCGTGAGAGTGGCGGCCATGATCTGTCCGATGTCGCCCCACTCCGAGAAAAGAACGGCCGCAAACGGAACCAATACCGCTTTGGACGAATGGCTATCGTACTCGCGCTCTACCGCGATGTTGCTGCTTCGCTTGAACCAAATCACTAAGGCAGTGAGAAAGAATGTCACGGTGCTTGTAGTAGCCACCAGGGAGGTCGGCAGTTCGGCGATCATGCTTCCAAGCAGAATCGCCACCAGCGTTTTTATGGCAAAGGCCAGGGTAAAGCCACAAAAGACCTGAGAAGGCCGAAAACGCGTTGCGAGCGAGCTAATAGTGTAGATGTTCTTATCGCCTATTAACTCGGAGACGAATATAGTTCCGTATGTAACAAGAAATAGATAGAACATACTTGCTCGTACTGGTCCATCGCACACAACCGTGCCAATACCCTTTATGATTCTGAGATCACTTTCATTTCAGTAGCGCGCTACTGCTCAAGCAAAAAAATTAATATTTACAGGAAACAATTATCACGTTCCTGCCATATAGAAGTGTGGTAGTACTTCGGCGAGCTTTCGAGGAGAGGTTTTAGAACCATGCCGTTACGTTCCTCGAAGCCTTAACTGCTCAACCTGGAGGGGCTGGATAAATAAATGCCACGCGGACCCCACGACGACGAGATCGCAGGGCAAGATTCGGAAAGCGATCATGCCCGGGAGCGACTAGAGCAGTTTCGACAATATCGGTACCCCGCGTCAGAACAGCCTCAAAAACCTGACGAGAAGAACGACGATACCGCCAACCACGATCAGCCAAATCCTGAAGAACAGTGCTCATAGTTTCGAGCACGAAACTCAAATAAAGTTGCATTAACAACCAGGAGGCAAAATGGAAGGTCCTCTGGATGAATCGATTGCCAACGTACCGCAAACCTCAACCACAACGGCGCTGACAGCGGAACCGGAACGCCCGCAAAAGCCCGCCGGCGGCAAAGTGCTCCAGCGACTACTGGATCTGCTCGAGCCCCGCGGTTTCGACGACGCAACACGGGCGCTGATAGAAATCGCGGTTCCGAATGAGAGTCGTGAAGAGTTTGTGGGCCAAATGTTTCTGCGCAGCGCCTCGCCGGCTGGGGCAGAGTACATCAGCGAAACGCTGAAGGTTTCCCCCCAGCGAAAGAAGAAGCGCGGTAGAGGAGTTGTGCCTGAGGCGACCCCGGAATTTGAGAACACCAAATCGGCTTCCGCTCCGGATGTGGCTGCCGAATACATCGGTGCGGCTGAAGCGCGCACATCCACCAATCCTATCTCGATGGCGCCATTATTAGAGGGTGGCGGTCAGCTAATGGGACCACCGACGGCGACCGGACCTCAGTGGCGTTCGTTAGGACCATGGACCATCCCGAACGGCCAAACGTACGGCGGTAGCCGAATTAACGTATCGGGCCGTGTTGCGACTGCTGCCGTGGATCCCTCCAATCCACTTCACGTACTGTGTGGATCGGCCGCGGGTGGAGTTTGGGAAAGCTTCGATCGCGGCGAAAGTTGGTCACCACGAACTGACTTCGCCGCCACGCTCACTGTTGGTGCGCTTGCTTTCGATCCGCTGAATCCCAGGATCGTGTACTGCGGTACCGGGGAGGGCAATGCATTTTGGTGGTTTGGGGCGGGAGTTCTACGGTCTACCGACGGCGGTACGACTTGGTCCACTCTTTGCACAACGCCCTTTGTTGGTCAGGGGTTTTTTGAAATTGTGGTGGATCGCGCGAACACGAACCACCTGATCGCGGCCACCACCGCTGGAGTGTTTGTTTCCACAGATGGCGGTGTGACTTGGGTCGCGCGGCGAAACGGGCTCTCGTGGGCGGTTTCTATGGCCGCAGCAGGAGGACCCGCCGCCGAAATCCTTGCGGGCTGCTTTGATGGAGTGTTTCGCTCGATTGATGGCGGAACAACCTGGACCAGTGTCGCTTTACCCGGAGGTCCGGGCGCGTTCGATCGCGTTGCCGTGTCCATCGCTCCCTCGAATCCGGATGTGGCCTACGTCTGGGGCGCTCGAAGCGGCGCCGTATATTTCTACCGACGATCCGGGGGAACCTGGTCCGCGCAGCCTCTACCTGCTGGTGCTACCGCTGCTCAAGCATGGTACGACTGGTATTGTGCGGCGGCCCCCGATCGCGATAACCAGGTTTACTGTGGAGCAATCGAAACCTTTCGTGGTGATTTTGTCGGAGGTGTTTGGACCTGGATCAACCTCACTAACAAGGGCGCGACCGGCCAGTCCATTCATCCCGATCAGCACGCGATTGCGATCGACGCAAACGATCCAAATACGATCTACGCGGGCAACGATGGGGGCCTGTTTCGCAGTCCGGACCGTGGGATGACCTGGATCCATTGTAACAATGGCCTGGTCATCTCGGAGTTCGAGTATCTAGCGCAGAATTTCGGTTCGTCGCGTTGGGTCATCGGTGGCACACAGGACAACGGTACTCAACGTTGGACGGGTGATCCGACGTGGATACACGTGGCCGACGGCGATGGCGGTGATTGTGCCGTTAACCGCACCACGCCCAGCACTGTCTTTCACACATTTTTCAATATGAGCCCGGAGCGCTCTACCACGAGCGGGGATTTCGGCACGTGGTCGTTCATTCCGCCTCCAATCCTTCCCGGAGAAGGCAGCTTGTTCTATCCGCCATTTGAGGCGAGTGCCAATGGAGGAGACACAGTCGCCATCGGCGGAGATGCACTCTACGTGTCGCGGAACAACATGGGTAGTTGGACTCGAATCGCTTTTCCGACTGCCGGCCGCTCCAGTGCGCTTTACATCCCTAATGCGACTACCGTTTACGTCGGAACGACCACCGGCGAGATTTATCGCACCGCATGGAATGGAGCAGCGTGGACTGCACTGACCGCGTTAACCACGCCACGGCCGGCTGCTTACGTCAGCGACATCCATGTTGACCCAGGGAACCCGAATCGAATTTGGGCGACGTACTTGACTAGATCCGGCGGGCGCGTCTTTCGCTCGGACAACGCGGGCGTTTCCTGGACTGATCGTTCAGCAGGTTTGCCGCTGCTCCCGGTAAACGCCGTAGAGGTCGATCCCTTGAATTCGAACCGCGTTTGGGTCGCACTCGACCTTGGGGTTTTTGAGACCGTCAACGCCGGCGTAAGTTGGTCTGATTTCTCAGCGTCACTTCCTAACTCGATCATCGGAGATCTCAGCTTTCATCCTCACGCGCGCGTTTTGCGAGCGGGCACACGCAATCGAGGTGTCTGGGAGATCCCGGTCGACGGATGGATGGTCACCCCAAGTTGTGGCACCCAGTATCTGGGAAATCTACTTCCGAATGAAACCAAACGATGGTTCACGCCCAACTGGCCCGCCACCTGGCATGTCGTATGGACCATCATGCCGACCACTGTTAGGCCCGGTGGTCCGGAAATTACCTGGAGCGTTCAGGTCGAGCGAGCATCGGCCGAGTTCACAACCTATTGGATCACAGTCCAAAACCTAACCAACGGACCAGTCTCATTCGAGGGCCGTTACTGCATTCTGAGTAAATATTAGGAGGAGAGCCAATGACAACCGGTCTTCAATTCACCGGCAGCCTCGCGGCAAATCAAACGCAGCGGTGGTCTACCACGGGATGGAACCCGACGCTCCATGTGGTTTGGTACGTCATGCCTGTCACACCAAGACCCGGCGCGGCGGAACTCCAGTGGAGCGTTGGTGTCGAGCGCGCCAGTGCCACGCAGTGCACCTACTGGATCACCGTCACGAATCTGACTGCGACAGCAATCACATTCGAGGGAAGGTATGCAATTTTGTCTTAAAGGTAACCACTCATGGAAATCAAAATCACAATCTCTGATACAAGCGCCGGCTCAGGTGGGACCGTGTCGATGCAGGTTAGCGGCGGTGACTCATCAGCCGTTGGCGGACAGCAGTTTGCTACGTCACCTGAAATCATCCGTGCTGCGGCTGCTATCGGCGCGATTGACGCTGGACCAGCTCCAAACGTAGGAAGCAGTGCGCAATTCGGTGCTCCGCAGCCGTTCACTTCTGGCGGCGATCTAGGAGACATTACGAGGTCACTTGGAACCTCAGCGGGATCCTCCGTCGCTGCAATGCCGGTTACCAGCACTGTTAAGTCCGTAGCCGGGCCGGGTGAGAACCTAAGTGAATAGACGATGAAGCCATCCCGAATCCGTCTTGCGCACGGACCCGGGATGGCTTCTGCTTTGAACAACGTGTTTAGGTTACGGTGCGCAACCAATCGGAATGATCCTGGTCACGAACGCATCTTTGGAGCCGGCTGGGCCTCCCTGGTAAGCATCCTTCAACCGGAAATCAGTAGAATAGGTGCTTCCCGTAACGTGGGCGACGCTGGAAGCATCGACCGCGATGGCGTTGATCGAATCGACACTGTTGCCACCAAGGTACGTTAAGAACTCGATGTTGGAACCGAGCGGATTCAGCACGGCGATGAAACCATCCCACGACGCACCTTTAGAAAAGGCACAATCGGTGATCTGGAAGTCGTTCGACTGCGTCATCCCTACAACATAGGCGCGGCCCTCGAGGTCTACGGCGATGTCGTACCCGTAATCAAGACCCGCGCCGCCAAGAAAAGTTGAATAGATCAGTGACGAGGCTCCCACCGCGTCGGGACTGACTTTGGTGACGAACGTGTCGTAACCGCCCGGGGTCAATTTAAAGGCACCTTGGAGTGGGAAGTTGACCGAGCCGGTCGTGCCGGTCACATAAGCGTCCCCCCGATTGTCTACTGCGATGCCACCCAACCGAACCGCGGCGTTTTCCTGACCGCTACCGCCAAGGTAGGTTGAATAAAGTAACGACGGCAATCCGGGTTTCGTGGGATCAAACTTCATGACGAAAGCATCAGTGCCGCCGGCGTGGGCCATCTGAAAACCATTGAGCACCGGCAAACCGTCATACTGCGGCGTCCACGCAAGATCTCTCGACTGCGTCGAACCAGTCAGATAAGCATTGCCAGCACTATCCAGAGCGATGTTGGTGGCCATATCAGTTTCGTAACCGCCGAAATAGGTGGAGTAGACCAGTTCATACGCACCTGGGTCCGGCCTTAGCCAGTGGAACTTCATGAGAAAGCCGTCGAAGATACCCGCGTTGTAAGCCTGGTAGGCGTTCATGAGCGGGAAGTTAGTGGAACCGGTCGCACCCGCGACGTAGATGTTGTTGTCGTCATCCACAGCCACATCCCCAGCTTCATCCACGTTGTTGCCCATCAGGTAGGTGGAGTAGAGAAACGAGTTTCCCTGCGCATTAAATTTCGTCAGGAATGAATTGGTGCCACTGAACATCTGATAGGCGGGTTGCAAGGCGTTGGGTGTCGTCGGGAAATTGTTCGAGTTGGTTGTTCCGACCACGTAAATATTGTTTGCCAGGTCAACGTCAATACCCCGGCCTTCGGTATTGCCGTGTGTGTTGCTGCCCCAGAAAGTGGAGAACACAAGCGAAGGCTCTCCGTCTTCATTGGGATTGATCTTGGTAACGAACGCATCGAAGCCCCAATTCTGGCAAGCCAGGCACGAGGCTTTGAGAGCATTCTTAGGTGGGAAGTTTACGGAGCCAGTCACGCCGGTCACGTAGATGTTGCCTTCATTATCGACAACGATGTCGTTCGCTTCATCGTCTCCAGTACCGCCAAGATAGGTCGAGTAGTCGATGACTGGATCGATCACCAGCGGCTGCGAACGATCGTACGTGCCCAGTTCGAAGCCAGCCTGCCGTTGATTTTTCACCACGTATTTGGCGGTCACCGTTTGTCGTTGACCGTTTATTTCCTGATACGCGACCGGCCGCTTTTGCCGAACTGTTCCGGCGGCTGTTTCCAAAACGAGATCTCCCGCCGCGTCGACGGTTAAAGAACGCGCGCCTGTGAAAGCGAGGCGAATTGTTTTGGGATTGCTATGCGGCTCGACGATGAAGTCGTATTCCAGTTGCCGCTGGTTGCCGTAGTAGACCATGTCCACGCCCGGATAGACTTCCTCATAGAGGACTTTGGCGTAAGTGGAAACATTGCTGCGCCATCCCTCGGGGTCCTGGTCCATCATGTAATTAACCTTACCGGGTAACTCGTTCTGACCAGCTATCTGTGGATTGCGATTGGCGCCCACAAAGCTCGTGCGCAGGACGGCGGGCTTTTCATTCGCGCCTCGCCGCAGGCTGAGGATCGATTCAGTCGCGGTCAGGAAAAGCATGTAGCCTTTGCCGCGCGAAAGGAATTTTACCTCGCTGTCGGTTTGGCCCCGATTAAGTTCGAAGCTCATCGGGAGTTGATAAAACTGCTGCATGCGTTTGTTGGTTGCGAGTCGTTTTTGTTGGCCCGCTGGCTTCTTCGAGCGGGAACGATGTGTATTGTGAGGACGGGTCTTGCCATTTATCTCAGAGTAGGGATAACAGAGAGAACCCATCAGGGCGGTCAGCGTCAGGATCATGCTCAAGAGACGCTGCGCATAAGAATGAATAATGTTGGAACGATACACGGTTAGTTCTCCTTCTTTCTTCTGAACTTCAAACACTCATCCCAACATGCGAGAAGTTCAGGCTGAAACACTCACGCCGCGAAGAAAAATTTTAAATGCAGGTTTTTGAGTGGTTTACAAAGCGGAGAGTGCAACGTCACATCGCTCAAGCGCACGCAGAGCACGTTCGCGGTACGTTGTGTTGAAAACACTCGACACGGCATGCTGGCCCCATTCATCCCACAGGGCGAGGGCTTTTTGAGACCACGTGCGAGCCTCGCGCCAGTTAGCGAGACGTTGTTCGGAGGGTTTTCCCGGGTTATTCCCGAGCGTGGCGTGGTATTGGCTGAAAGAGGAATAGGAATCGGCTAACCGCCAGCGCGCATACAAGTCTGTTGAAATGGAGCTTGACGCGGCTTCAGCGATAGCTAGTGCCTGACGATTGTGGTCCAGCGCTCCACTGAGATCTCCGGTTTCAAGTAACAGCTCGGCCAGTGCGAGTAAGGTTGCATGTCTTAGAGATTGCACTTCAGCATTCGCCGAATGCGTGACGGACATCTCTTGCAGCATGGCCAGAGATTGGCGCAAGTGTTGCAGCGCACCGTTGCGATCACCCAGATTTCGCAGCGCCTGCGCCCGGCCTTTGAGAAACATTACGTAACGACGCCGGTATCGGAATTCTCCCGGTGTTTCATCGAGCAAAGCGCTCAGGACGATCAGGCCGCGACTGTAATGCTCTGCTCCAGACCTTGGGTCTAACTCGGAAAGAATGTCGCCGACCTTTCCTAAGCTGATGGCGAGGTCCAGGCGGGCCTGCCCGTTCTTTGGATCCGCGGCGGCAAGCTCTTCCGCAATGACCAGCCCGCGACGGTAATAATCGAGCGCGGCAGTTCTATTACCAAGGTTGAGGAACTGCGGATTGCCCGAAAAATTTCCCAACCAGTTATAAAGGACTTTCAGTTCACGGCTGTACGTTGCATTCGTAGGATAGTCGCGGACGAGTGTTTCGCGAATTAACAGGGCGTGGTTATAACTCGCCATCGTACCCACGAGGTCACCGCTTTCAGCCAAAGCATCACCGATGCGCGAATGTGTGAGCGCGAGACTGTTTTGTGCGCGATCGCTCGGAAACTGAGCGGCTCGTTGTTCGCTGACTTGCAGTGTGCGCCGGTAGCTTTGCAACGCACCGGCGACGTCTCGATGGTGTAACTGCGCGTCGCCCAACCGCTCGTAACCTCTGATTAAAAGCATGAAGTCAGCCAACTCGCCGGTGCGGCGAGCGTAAACGGATTCGCCGACGCGCAAACCGTGGCCCAGCGTTTCGATCCCGATGGCGGTCTCGCCGGTCTCTGCCTGCGTATCACCCAGCTTGACGTAGCACGCACTCTGTAGTCGCAACGCGCTGAGATCGTCCGGGGTACGCGCCACGACTTGCTCCGCGAGCGCGAGGGCTTTGCGATAACTCTCGATAGCTTCACGCGTGCGCCCCAGGCTCGAGGCGCGCACGTCGCCCTGAACATCGCCTACTTCCAGATAAGCTTGCGCGAGCTCCATTTGCAACGCTGGATCACTTGAAGCTTCCTGCGCCAGACTGTCGAGATACTCGAGTGCTGTTTTGACAACCATCTCGCGCGCTTCGGTGGAACCCTGAAGGTCTTTGATCTTGTCGTGAAAGTCGAAGAGGAACGTGTTGGCAAGCTTTCGCACTTGCTGAAAACGCCGCTCGGCTCGGCGTGCCTGATAGCTCGTGGCCACGATGCCACCGACCAAACTCAACACCACGAGCATTAATGCGGCCAGTGCCAGCTTATGGCGCCGCGCGAATTTGCTCGCACGGTAGCCTACTGTGTCCTGCCGCGCCCGTACCGGTAATCCGGTCAGATGGCGACGCAGATCGTCGGAAAACTGTTCGGCCGACTGGTAGCGCCGCTCCGGTTCACGCCGCAACGCCATGAGCACGATGTTGTCGAGATCACCGGCGAGTTGCCGGCGTAGTTTTGCCGAGGCGGTCACCGAACTCGGTTTTGCAATCTCTTTTTCGCAGACCACGCGCTCGATTTCCACGGGAGAATGACTCTTGAAGCGCCGCACTTTTTGGCCGGTAAGCAATTCATAAAGGACCATACCGAGGGCATAAATGTCGGTCGCAGTCGTGATGCTCGGACCATGCACCTGCTCCGGGCTTGCGTATTCGGGCGTCATTAACTTTATTCCCGTGCCCGTTTGGTCCAGTGCTTCGGTTGTGTCTTCGGCAGTCAATAGTTTGGCGATGCCGAAGTCGAGTAGTTTGCTCTGGGCGTCATCGGTGACAAGGATGTTCGAGGGCTTGAGGTCGCGATGGATGATCAGCTTCTGATGCGCATACTGTATCGCGGCGCACACCTGGCGAAAGAGTCGGAGCTTCTCGGGAATGGAGAGTTGATGAGTTTCACAATAATGCGTGATCGTTTGGCCCGTGATGTGTTCCATCACGAAATAGGGAAGGCCGTCAGGTGTTGTGCCGCCATCAAGCAGGCGTGCGATATGTGTGTGTTCGAGTGAGGCCAGAATCTGCCGCTCGTGGCGGAAGCGATGGAGTACAAACTGTGTATCCATACCGCGCTTGACGACCTTGAGAGCGACCTGTTGGTGATACTGATCGTCGTCTCGGACCGCGGCGTAAACTGTGCCCATGCCGCCGTGACCGATTAGGCCGGTTACGCGATAGATTCCGATGTGGCTACCAACAAGCGCGTCGTGCTCGTGATGTTCGAGCAGGTAGGCGCCGCCCGCGACGACTGATTCGATGAAACCGTCGGCATCTTGATGCGATAGCAGTGACGCTACTTCACTGCGCAGCTCCGCGTCGTCTCCACATGCCTGGTTCAGGAAGGCTTCGCGGTCAGCCGCCGGGTGTTCGGCGGCGGCCTGAAAAATTTCTTCAATTCTGCGCCATCGGTCGGGTGTCATGGCGGAGGTCCTTATAGTTTCGGCGGCTGTGAGATTATTTTGCTAGTTCACGATGCAGCCACGCCTGAGCCAGCCTTTGCTCGCGTCCGACAGTAGCCAGGGAGAGGCCGAGAAGTTCGGCAGTTTCTTCCATACTCAGGCCACCGAAGTAACGCAACTCGATTACGCGGGCTTTACGTTCATCGAAATCCTTTAACACGGTGAGTGCTTCGTCGAGTGCCACCAACACGGAGGCTTGCTCCCGGGAATAGTCGAGCACTGCGTCGAGCGAGAGTTTTGGCGCGCCGCCGCCCCGTTTTGCGGCGCCATGACTGCGTGCGTGCTCCACCAGAATCTGGCGCATCAACTGCGCGGCGACGCCATAAAAATGTCTACGTCCCTCCCATTCAGGAAGAGCCTGATGCGTCAAGCGCAAATAAGCTTCGTTAATGAGCGCGGTGGGTTGGAGCGTATGTCCCGGGCGTTCGCCGCGCAAATAGGCGTTAGCGATCTTGTACAGCTCACGATAGACCACCGGCATGAGTTGATCGAGCGCAGCACTGTCGCCATTGCTCCAATTCAGCAACAGTCGCGTGACTTCGTGCGACGGGGGCGTCTGCATGGCTCTGCCTCTGAGAGATCGTTTGAGCGCGAGGTTCGAAAGGTAGACTAACACACCGCCCGCTGTGCGTCTGTACTGGTGCGATACTTTGCGACTGAAGACCGCGTCGTGTCAGAACTATTTAGAAATGTCCTCTGGCGTTGGTGATGTTGCCGGTAACCAGGGTGCTCCTTTGCCAAATTGAAAGCGGTGCAATGTTGCCGTCATCACACTCTTTCATTTTTTGGATCTGGAAGGTAGTAATTGTAGTCTTGATGATATGGGTTCTCTCACCCTTTAGAAGTTCTTCGAGCAGAGCCCATATATATCGGACCTTCAGCAGTTAACAAGTTAAAAGAGTATCGTGAAGTTAACGTGGAAGAATATATGACTACGTATCACGAAGCGGCATTTAACGTTACTCAGGCATGGGATGCAGTCGGGTTGCCGAGCTACAGTTTCGCTCTGGACACGAAGCTGGTGAAGGAAGCATCTGACAAACTCATTACTCAGTTTTTGGATAATTATTCGAACTTCGTAGATCTAATGCACAAGAGGGATTCTAAACTTCCCGCGTAACGTCCGAGAACCCAGCGGTGTTCGGGCGACTGAGCGAAATAAGCGGGAAGCGTTCGAGCAGCGCTGTTGAGCTCGCGTGGCCACAAATTGGCCATTAGAGTGAATGCGATGACGCAAGACCATGCCGTTGCTTGACTCAATGCAAAACGCTAGGCTAGTCTGCATCAGTTATTTACCAGCCGTCGTCCACACGATATGGGGCCGTAGCTCAGCTGGGAGAGCGCATGACTGGCAGTCATGAGGTCAGGGGTTCGATCCCCCTCGGCTCCACCAAATTTCCAACAACTTGAAAGTGGATTGAGCCATCGACTGATGACCAGCCTGCGAATCTTGATCACCAACCTCCGGGTTGAAGGTTGGACCGGTACCGAACTTTTCGTGCGGGATATTGCGCGCGGATTGATGAGAGCGGGGCACAGTCCTGTCATCTACAGTCCGCGGCTCGGCCCACTCGCCGCTGAGATACGGAAAGAAACTATTCCGGTAATCGATGATCTCGCGCAACTCTCAGCGCCGCCTGACGTAATCCATGGTCAGCATGTAAATGAGACTTTAACGGCCCTCCTGCATTTTCAAAACACACCCGCGCTTTACTTTTGCCACGACTGGTACTTTCCCGAAGACTGTCCGCCGTGCTTCCCACGAATCTTGCGCTACGCGACGGTCGACGATCAGTGCTACGACAAACTCGTGTGGGAGTGTGGCGTCCCTGAAGAGCGTGTGCACGTCATTTGTCAGTTCGTCGATCTCGAGCGGTTCACTCCGCGCTCGCCGCTCCCGCTCCGCCCGCGCCGCGCGGCAATCTTGTGCAATCACACGAAAGACAACGAACACCTAAAGGCCGCGCGCGAAGCCTGCGCACGACACGGTTTGACGCTTGATGTTTACGGCGCAGGAGTCGGCAACGTCTGCGTCCGCCCGGAAGAAACGCTGCGCGACTACGACGTCGTTTTCGCGAAGGGACGCGCTGCTCTTGAAGCCGCGGCAACCGGCGCCGCGGTTATTGTTTACTGGTGGCGCCGCCTGGGCCCGATGGTGAATACAAATGACCTCGATCGGCTGCGTACTGATGGGTTCGGTATCCGCTTGATGAGTCCGCAACTTTCGCCGGAAGAGTTTGGCCGGGCCATCGAGCAAGCGCTCGAGCAGTACGATCCGGAAGACGCCGCGGAGGTCTCACGGCGAGTGCGCGCCAGCGCGGGCCGCGATGTTGCCGTCAGCAAATTGCTCGAGCTCTATGAGGAAGTGATCTCTGAGTACGCGGCTACTCCACCCGATCGCGAAAGTGAAGGACGCGCTGCCGCCACACACGTGCGCAACATCACATTGAGTTTCTCACAACAGCGCGCGGCCATCTTCAACTCAACAACACTTCGCTTAGCAGATCAGTTAAGACGAACACCGGGCATCGGCAAACTCGTGCGCGCAGTCGCACGCGGAGTCGTTGCGAGAAGCAAACAGAGCTAACGCTTCTCAAGTCTCATCATCATCCCGTCTTTTGCGCGCAGCAGGTGCTCCGCCCGCACTTCAACGTTGTGACCAGACACGAGGTGCAGACGCCAGCGACGCGCGATCGACGCCAGCAAAATAACACCTTCAAGCATCGCGAACGGCTCGCCCATACAATGCCGTGGTCCACCTCCAAACGGGAAATAAGAGAATCGCGGCCGTGCGGCTTTGGCTTCAACAGTAAAGCGCTCGGGATCAAACGTTTCGGGATCGGGAAAGTAGCGTGGGTTTCGATGCATTGCGTACTGACAAACCACCACGAGCGATCCTGCCGGAATAACGTGGTCCCCGATTGGGAAGTCGCGGATTGCCCTGCGCACAAGACGCCACGTCGGAGGATAAAGACGCATTGATTCCGAGAACACCTTTTCGGTGTAGCTCAGTCGAGGCAGATCGTCGAGCGTGGCTGGACCGCCCGCGGCAAGCACTTCATCAACTTCCGCGTGTAGCCGAGCCTCAGCTTCAGGATGCTGAGACAGTAGATACCACGTCCACATCATCGCGGTCGCAACTGTGTCGTAGCCGGCGATGAAGAAGGTCAACGCTTCGTCCCAGATTTCTTCGAACGTCATTCGTCGTCGACCATTCTCTTCGTCCTCCATGAGCAGGAGCATCGAAAGCAGGTCGCCGTGATCTCGTCCGCTGCGGCGCCGCTCTTCGATCAGTTCGAACACGACGCTCCGCAGACGTTCTTTGCCCTTGTGAAAACGGATCATGCGCGGCAGGGGCATGCGTTCGAGCAGCTTTGCCAGCGGCAACTTGTACGCTCGATAGCGCGACACCGCGGCGCTCATCGCTCGTCCAACACTGTCACTTTCCGATTCGACATCGGCGTCAAACAAGGTCTTGCCGACGATTCCGAGCGTCAACTTCACCATGTGCGGCCAAATGTCCAGGACCTGACCATCGTGCCACTGTGAAGACATGCGTTCGCAATACTCGCCCATTACGCCCGCGTAATTTGCAATGCGGTTGCGGTGGAAAGCCGGTTGGGCGAGCCGGCGCTGGCTGCGGTGCTTGTCTCCTTCGCTCAACAGTACGCCTTCGCCGAGGAAACGCCGCGAACGTTGCCTTCCTCTGCCTTTGAGGAAGTTGTCATAGTGATTGACCAGAACGTCGCGCACGTAGTCAGGATGATTTACAAAGAAGACGTGTTCCAGACCGACGCGGAAACTGCACACATCGCCGTATGTGTGCGCGAGACGCAACATGAAGTTCAACGGGTTGCGGCGGCTTTCATTTACGAGCGAGCCGAAGAAGCGATTTCCACCTGGGCCGGGGATTGGGGTAGAGCCCGCAATCGTTTGGGAGCGATCGTAAGTTGTGGTCGACAATGTGTTTGGGAACTAGGCTGATGCAATCTGGGCGAGCAAGCGAAGCATTATAGACAGGACACTCACATTTGTCAGGCCAGCCCCTCGTTGTCCGAATACTGGACCGGGATTTTCTGAGATCAAGAAACTCGAACTCCGCCCTATTAGACATTTCCCTATTTTTAGGACCATCAGCTAGTTGGCCCAACAGTTGCTGCAAGGCAACGAACACATACAGCTCATAGGTCGCCAGTCCTATCTAAACGACCGCGGGAATTTGCCTTCCACCCGTCGAGCTTCCGATCAATCCGTAGGGACGGTGCGGCTCCCTGGTTAGCAGTACAACCCTCTCAGAACCTAGGAGATTTTGCCGTGAGAAAATTGCTCTTTGCAGTGGCAGCGCTTGCCCTGTTGGCGCTTCCGGCGTCAGCCATGGCTGATACGCTTACTTTTACCGCGCCAACTACCGCTGCCAACACCAATGGCGCAACCGATAATCGAAACGAAACTGACTACGCAGGTGGAAACAAGCAGTTCGATCTCGATCACCACCGCGCGTACACCTGGCAAATAAACAACATTCCGAGTCTCGCTGGTAAGACCATCATCAGCGCGAAGATCACCTTCAAAGGCATTGCGAACTGGGACAGAAACCCGAACATGCTGTTTGTCCGCTTGCTCAACAGTGCCAACGCCGGCTTCAACGGCAACAACCAGGTCGCAAGCGTAATCGATGAAACCGGGGACCCTGTTCCCGCGGCCAGCATCGACGACTACTTCATTGGCTCCAACACACTTGGGCCGGGAGGCAGTAACAACACGTTTCTCTTTTCACGTGGCTTCAACATGGTGGGCCAGGGCGCCAGCGCGTATTTCGCAGGCCCCGGCACTTACGTTGCCCAGGACTTCACTTACACGTTCAACGCGGCGCAGCTCGCCGCGCTGGCAGCCTACATCAGTGCAGGGAACAACATCGCTTTCGGTTTTGACCCTGACTGCCACTTCTGGAATAACGGAATCGTGTTCCAGTATGAAACCGCCGCGGTTCCCGAACCGATGAGCATGCTCCTGCTGGGTAGTGGACTGGCAGGGCTGTATCTGAAGAGACGGCGTCGCAACAAGGCGTAACACCCGTCGAGCATGGCGGCTGCTTGATCGGGTTCGAGCAGCCGCTTTGCCCGAAAATGGGATCGTCCGGTCTCACTTCTGAAATCAAAAACACCTCACCACATCGCGCTTTCCTCAATTTAACTCGCAAAATATAACGGCACGACGGCTGCATCGTCCGTAGCGCGTTGTTCTACAAGCGGTACGAAATCTCGTATCGAGGCCGACTAATTTCAAACAGTGGTGAATTCCCGTGATATCCCTGCACACTACCTCCACACCCGTTCCCCCAATCCCGAACCCTCAAGCCCCACGCACGCTGATCGCAGATGACGACGCAGACATCCTCACCGCTCTGCGTCTCCTGCTCGCGAACGATGGTTTCGAACTGGAGACGGTCTCTTCACCAGCCGCACTGCTCGCGGCGATCGAGCGTTCGCAATTCGACGTGGTCCTGATGGATCTCAACTACGCGCGCGACACCACGAGCGGACGCGAAGGTATGGATCTCATCTCGAGAATCCACGCACTCGATCCGGCACTTCCGATCGTAGTCATGACCGGTTGGGCCACGGTCGATCTGGCCGTCGAAGCAATGCGCCGCGGCGTTCGTGATTTTGTGCAGAAGCCGTGGGAAAACTCGCGCCTGCTGCAAACACTGCACAAGCAAGTCAGGCATGCACGCGCACGCAGAAACGTTCAGCATCGCCTCGCGGAGACACGTAAAACCGAGGCGCAATTCAAACGCGAGTTGATCGAAGCGCGCGAACTCCAGGAAAACTTACTCGCAAACACGACCTCCGATATCGCAGGTCTTCGGGTCGCCGCGAAATGGCAACCAGCCACGACCGTCGGTGGCGATTACATCGCTGCTTTCAACCTCGATAATGACCATGCAGCGTTGTGCGTGGCGGATGTCGTTGGCAAGGGATTGCCGGCGGCGTTGTTGATGTCGAATTTCCAGGCGGCGTTGAAGTCGCTGGCTTCCGATCATCCTTCTCCCGCGGACGTGAGCACTCGGCTTAACGATCTGCTCTACGCAAACATTCCATTGCACAAGTTCGTCACGGCGTTCTACGCGGTCGTGAATATTCCCGATCGTACGTTGACCTTCACAAACGCCGGTCACAATCCGCCGCTCCTCGTTCGGCAGAATGGTGAATGTGTTCGACTCGAAGCAGGCGGAAGCGTTCTCGGCGCATTTCCAAACGCGCGGTTCGCTGAAGAGTGGATTCAACTGCAACACGGCGATCGCTTGGTGCTCTTCACCGATGGTCTAACCGAAGCACTGGACCAGAGTGGTGAACAGTTTGGTGACGAACGGCTGATGCAGTTGTTGTGTCAGCACCGGCAGCAGTGCGCTGAGGAATTGAACGAGACGCTTTTCAACGAAGCGGCAGAGTTCTGCGGCAACACGTTTCGCGACGATGCCGCGCTGATGGTTGTCGGCATTGACTGTTAAAGGTTGAACTTCTTCTCTGTGTCTCCGTGTCTCGGTGGTTTAATGAACCACGGAGGCACAGAGACACAGAGAAGAGCTAAAGTCAGGAGTCAGTTGATGGATGCGCTTTGGAAAAACCTTATCTATTCGCTGCGAATGCTACTCAAGCGGCCGAGCCTGACTATCGTCGCGATCATCGCAATCGCACTCGGCATCGGCGCCAACACCGCGATCTTCTCCGTCGTCAACACCGTCCTGCTGCAACCGCTTCCTTACGAACAGCCGCAACAACTCGTGATGCTTGCCGCCGAGGCGCGCAATCAAGCCCTCGATGGCCGCGGCACATTTTCACTGCCCGACTTTCTCGACATCCAGCAGCAATCGAAGACACTCGAGTACGTCGCCACTTACCAGGGAAGCGGCACGATCGCTACCGAAGGCGGCGAGCCCGAGCGTTTACTCGGCGCCGCCGTGACTGCCGACTACTTTCCGCTGTTGCGCGTGAAGCCGGTGCTCGGTCGCGTCTTCACTCGTGACGAAGACAAGCCCGGCGGGCCGCAGGTCATCGTTCTCAGTTATGCGTTGTGGCAGCGGCGCTACGGCGGCGATCCAAACATCATCGGGCGCGAAGTCAATCTAGGCGGAAAGTCCACTGTGGTAGGCATTCTACCGGCGGGTTTTCAGTATCCGATCAGCGACGAGCGGCAGGATTATTGGGAACCGCTTTTGTCCGCAACCTGGCTCACGAAGGAAGCTCGCGAAGAACGCGCGAACCATTTTCTTTCGGTGATCGGCCGGATGAAACCGGGCGTGACTGTCGAACAGACAAAAGCGGATCTCGATCTGCTTTCGCGTCAGATCGAACAGCAATACCCGCTTTCAAACACCAACGTGATGTTCAACGCGGTGTCGATGCACGAAGACCTCACCCGCGAGTATCGCGGCGCGCTGCTCGTGATGCTCGGTGCGGTCGGGTTGGTCCTGTTGATTGCGTGTGCAAACGTCGCGAATCTTTTGCTCGCACGTGCCGCGGCGCGGCAGAAAGAAGTCGCGATCCGCATGGCGCTCGGAGCGAGTCGCACGCGAATCGCATCGCAACTGCTGACCGAAAGCGTCTTGTTAGGGTTAGCCGGCGGCGCGCTCGGTCTGTTGCTGGCGAGCTGGGGAATCGATCTGCTCATCGCTTATGGACCAACCGACGTGCCGCGGCTTCACGAAGTACATCTCGATCGCTACGTGCTGTTCTTTACGTTTTTCGTTTCGATGCTGACGGGCGTGTTGTTCGGACTCGTTCCTGCGCTCAAAGCCTCACGACCCGATCCCGGCAACACACTCAAACAGGACGGCCGCGGTCTATCACACGGTGGACGCAACCGGATTCGCAGCGCGTTGATCGTGTCGGAAGTCGCCTTGTCGTTGATGCTGCTCGCCGGCGCGGGGCTTTTAATTAATAGCTTTTGGCGTTTATTGCGAACCGACGCGGGCTTCGAACCGCGCGGTGTGCTTGCGCTCGACATTCCGTTGAGCAGAACGAAGTACACCACACCCGAGCAGCGTTCAGCGGCATTCGAGGCGCTCGCGGGCAGAATGAAAACGCTTCCGGGTGTGCGCGATGTTTCACTCACGAGCAACGTTCCGCTAACCGATTTTGACGTCGAGTTGAGTTTCCAGATCGAAGGCCGGCCGCCGAATAAACCCGGTGAAGAACCAACGGCTGATTACACGGTTGTCGGCAATGATTACTTTCGCACGATGAACATCACGTTGCAGCGTGGCCGCGTGTTCACCAATCAAGACACGGAAGGCGCGCCCGAAGTGATGGTGGTCAGCGATGCTTTCGTGAAGCGCTATTTTCCGAACGAAGATGCCATCGGCAGACGAATCGTTTTCGATGGTCCTGACAAGACGGCGCGTGAGATCGTCGGTGTCGTTGCCGACATCAAACGCAATGGTCTTGATGTAGCTGCCGAGCCTGAGCTTTATGTTTCGCACGTGCAGCGGCCGGAGCGGCGTCTCAATCTGGTGATTCGAACTGAAGCCAGCGATGCGTCGCAACTCACACAGGCCGCGCGCGCTGAAGTGAAAGCCTTCGATTCAAACCAGATCATCTGGCGCGCACAAACTCTCGACGAACTGTTAGGCACTTCGGTCGCACCGCGCCGCTTCAACATGTTGCTGCTCGGAATCTTCGCGAGTGTTGCGCTCGTGCTCGCGGCTGTCGGGCTCTACGGCGTGATGAGTTATTCGGTCAGTTGGCGAACTCACGAGATCGGTATTCGCATGGCGCTCGGCGCCAAACGAGCCGACGTGCTGCGGCTTGTAATCCGACAGGGAATGACGATGACTGTCATCGGTCTCGTTATCGGTTTGATCGGCGCGTTTGCGTTGTCGCGCGTGATCGCAGGTTTGCTTTACGGAGTTTCACCAAAAGACCCGCTGACCTTCGCTGGCGTTTCGATTGTGTTGCTGGCCGTAGCGTTGCTGGCGTGCCTTCTCCCGGCACGCCGAGCAACACGCGTCAATCCAATCGTTGCGCTACGAAGCGAATAGGCTTCGATCCGTGTTCGTCCGTGTTAATCCGTGGCCCAGATTGGCCCAACTCCGGCGTCGTACAGTTTCTTATTGAGCGCTGGGAGATCGCGGTTAACAATCTCGTCGTGGCGAGCTTTCAACGTGGCCCACTGCGCGTTTAGCTCGCGCAGACGATCCAGCGAAGGTTGATTCACGCGCGGAATGTCGCTCTCCGTCGCGTTAATCATAAACAGATAGTTCGCGGTGAACTTGTTCGGGAAGTTTTCCACGTCGTCGTAAGCTTTCGACTTACGCTGGACCATGTCCTCGTCCCACGCCTTCATCTTCTTCACCAGCGCTTCGCCGTCTCTCTTAATCGCCGCATACTTCTCGCCCACCGGAAGCGAACTCAGCAACGACTCCAACTGTTTCTGCTTTTCAAACAGACTATTCACCAGCCGGTGCATGTTCGTTAACTCCGCTTCCATGCCCGACATCGTGCGGTGATATTCAGCGTACGTCGCGGCGTCGGTCGGATAGAGCGGGTTCGCGAGAATCTCGGCGTCGGTCGAGAGCGACTGGGCAGGCGTTTTCAAAGTGATAGTGTACTTGCCCGGTATTGCTTTGTGTCCGTTGAAACCGCCTTCGATGCGTACGTGCGGAACACCGACCATCGATGCATAACGCATGTCCCACACGAACCGGTTCAGCCCTTTCGTTTTCGTCAACGTCGGATTCGGCCTTGGACCAGAGTCGTAACGAATAAACTTCTCGTCTGCTTTCGACGTGAAGCTGCGCACGACGTTACCCGCGGAGTCCTTGATCTCCATCGTGATCTCGTCGTCTTTCTTGAGCTCGGGCAGTTGGTAGTAAACAACCACGCCGGTTGAAGGATTTACGCCTCTGAACGTGTTCGACCCATCGAACTCGTCACTCGTCTGGTCCAACTCGCTCCCGCCGTTTACGAGGTAAGCATTGTCAGGCCGGTAAAGCGCAAACGAGTTGACGTTGCCTTTGTACTGTCGAATCAAACCCAAATCATCGAGAATCCAGAACGATCTTCCCGACGTTGCGGCAATCAGGTTTCCCTTGTGAACGCGCAAGTCAGTGATCGGCGTGACGGGCAGGTTCAACTGAAACGGCGACCAATCCTTTCCGCCGTTCCACGAAATGAAAACGCCGAGCTCGGTGCCCGCAAACAACAGGTCGCGGCGCACGTCGTCTTCACGCACAACGCGAGTGAAAGCGTTACGCGCAATGCCGTTGTCGATCCGCGTCCAGGAGTTTCCGTAATCCGTGCTCTTGTAAAGTCCGGGCGTGTGGTCGTTGAACTTGTAGCGCGTGGTCGCGATGTAAACCGTCGCTTTATCGTGCGGCGACACTTCGATCGCATTGACCAAGCATTCGGCGAGTCCTTTCGGTGTCACGTTTTTCCAGTTCGCACCACCGTCGCGCGTGACGTAAACCAATCCGTCATCGCTGCCCGTGTAGATCACGCCTTTTTCCAGCGGCGACTCCATCACGTAAGCCAGCGTGCCGTAGTTTTCCGCGCCGACGGCTTCGTTCGTATATGGACCACCGCCTTTACCCTGTTTCTCTTTTTCATTGCGCGTGAGATCAGGTGAAACTTCTTTCCACGTGCGACCCATGTCGGTCGTCTTCAGGAGATACTGCGCGCCGTGATAGAAAACGTTTGGTTCGTGCTTGCTCCAAATGATCGGCGCGTTCCAGTTGTAACGATACTTGATGTCCTTTGCGTCCATGCCGAGATACTGAATCGGCGCCGGCATCACCTGCGTGCTCGCGCTCGCTTTCACGTCCAGCACTTCGATCGTTCCCTGATAACTCCCGCCCATCACGTACTTCGGATCGTCCGGATTAAAAGCGAGAAACGCACTCTCGCCGCCCGCTGAAGACGTCCAGCTTGACTCGCCGATTCCTCCACTTGCCAACTCGCGGCTCGCAATTGAAACAGACGTGTTGTCCTGTTGGCCGGCGTAAATGCGATACGGAAACTGGTTGTCGACATTGATCCGGTAAAACTGCGCCGTCGGCATGTTGCTCTGCGTGCTCCAGATCTTTCCGCCGTTGAAAGTGATTGCGGAGCCGCCGTCGTTGGAGATGATCATGTTGGCGGGATTGTCCGGATTGATCCAAAGATCGTGAAAATCGCCGTGCGTGCCGCCCAGTGTTTCCCAGGTTTTGCCGCCATCAGCCGAACGCAGGGCTGGAGCACTCAAAACATAGATCGTGTTTTCGTCTTTCGGATCGATGAAGAGTTCGATGTAATACCACGCACGTTGGACCAGCCGGTGATCGTTCGTGATGCGGCTCCAATTCTTACCGGCGTTCGTAGAAACAAATAAGCCACCGGCTTCTTTGTCAGAATCGCTCTCGATCAGCGCGTAAACTTTTTCAGGATTCGAACGGCTCACGGCGATCGACATCTTGCCGAGCTCGTCAGGCAAACCGTCTTTCAATCGCGTCCACGTCTCGCCGCTGTCGGTTGACTTGTAAAGACCACTGCCCGGTCCGCCGCTGATCACTTTCCACGGCAACCGGCCGTGTTCCCACATCGCGGCGTACAAGATTCGCGGGTTCGTCATGTCCATCGACAGTTCCGACGCACCGGTCTTGTCGTCGACAAACAGAACGTTCTTCCACGTCGCACCGCCATCGACAGACTTGAACACGCCGCGCTGCGCCGACTTGCTGTACAACGCGCCCTGCGCCGCGACCCACACGATGTTCGGATCTTTCGGATGAACGATGATGCGCGAGATGTGTTGCGACAGTTCGAGTCCGACCCGCTTCCAGGTTTTTCCCGCGTCGGTTGATTTGTAAACGCCGTCGCCGTGATGCGTCATCACGCCGCGCACCGCGTGTTCTCCCATGCCGACGTAAACAACGTTCGGATCGCTCTCAGCAACCGCGATCGCGCCGACAGAACCCGTTTTGAAAAACCCGTCGGAGATGTTTCGCCAACTCATACCCATGTCGTCGGTTTTCCAAAGACCACCTCCGGTCGTGCCCATGTAATAGGTCTTCGGATCGCCCACGACGCCGGTGCCGCAATTGGAACGTCCGCCGCGAAACGGACCAATCGACCGCCATTTCACTGCTTTGAAAATGCTGTTGTAATCATCCGCGCTTTGCGGAGTCTGAGCCGCGCTGAAGCTGACAAACAAACACAGAACAAGCACTGCGAGCAGGTGTTTTGACATGCGGAGGGTCCTCGTTTGATCAAAGTTGAGCCACAGATGAACACGGACGGACACGGAAAAGAATTTGTCAGTGTATTTCCGTGTTCATCTGTGGCTATAAACGCGGACGTAATCGATTTCCATGCGCTGTGGCCAAGCAGCCGGATCGACGCCCTGCTGCCCGCCCCACGTACCGCCAATGGCGATGTTCAGCAGCAGATGAAACGGCTGGTCAAACGGCCACTGCTTGAAATCGGCGGAAGGATTCGTAAGACGTTCGTTTTTGAAAGTGAAATACTGCCGATCGTTGATGTAGCCGCGAATCTCTTCCGGTGTCCATTCGACAGCGTACACGTTGAACGCGCTCGTCGCGTTTGGAACGTCGGTCTTCGCTGTTTTTTGGGTGTTGATATTGTGGTTGTATGACTTGGTATGCGTAGAAGCATGGACCACCTGCGGTTCAAAACCGACCTGTTCCATGATGTCGATCTCGCCACTGCTGGGCCAGCCGCCGTATTTCCATCCAGTGGGCAACATCCAGATCGCCGGCCACGCGCCTTTGCCTGTCGGCAGCTTTGCCCGAACTTCAAAACGCCCGTAAGTCCAATCACCCTTCCCCTTGGAAACCAGTCGAGCCGAGGTGTATTCGTGATCCTGCCAGTTGTCTCTGCGGGCTTCGATTATCAGCGAGCCGTTCTCGACGCGAGCGTTTTCTTTCCGCCCGTCGGTGTAGAACTGCAACTCCTTGTTTCCCCAACCGTGGCCGCCGACGTCGTACGACCACTTTTCACGATCGGGCAGACCCTGGTAATTGAATTCATCAGCCCAAACAAGCTTCCACTCGCTGGACCGTTGTTCGGTCGGGGTAGATTGTGAATAGCAAACACACTGCGTTGCGGCTAAGAGCAGAAGCAGGGGCAGCAGTCTCATCCGTGTGAGGCTACCGCCTAAAAAGATACTTTGCAATAAGTGTTTACCCGCGTTCGATCTCGTCGATGAAAAACTTCGACATCAATCCGTTCGCGACGAGCTTGATGCCGTGTTCGCGCATTTGAACCAGCAGTTGTTTCGCGTGGGCGTCTATAAAACTCACGTTGGTGAGGTCAACCAACGACGGCAGCGGTGATTCGCCCGCGACGGCGCGGCGCCAGCAGTTCTCCAACTCGCTGACACACGGCCCCGCGAGTTTTCCTTCAATAACCAGGCCGACGTCGCCGGCAATGTCGCGTGTAGTAATTCGTAGCACGATATGTTCCCGCGGCGGCCATGTGCAACTACTTTGCCAGAGGCCCGGAGGAACTAATCCAGCGCAAATCCCGTTAGATTCAAGCAAGAACGTGACAGCACACCGCCAAATGGCGGTATATCGTCAGTCAGTGGTGACCGTGGTTGCCCGGCGTTACCTGGTCAAGTATCCTTTCGGGTAGACACAGCAATAGGAAGTAAGACGTGAACACATCTCCCGGTCAGGTCGCAGTCGTCGATACGCAGGTCGCAGCCGGCGACGAACAAACGAAAAAGTATCTAACCCTCCTAGAACTCTCGAAAGCTATCGCATCACATCGGGATCTTTCAGGTCTCTTTCACGATCTCGCGTGCCGGCTGCAAAGCCTCGTTGAATTTTCACATCTCGGCGTGCTGCTTTACGACCAGAAACGCGACGTGATGAGGTTTCACCTGCTGGAAACGTGTCAACCAACCCAGTGGCAACCAGCGTTTGAAGTACCCAAGGAAGGCTCGATCGCGGGCTGGGTTTGGGAGCATCAGGAGGCGGTTGTCATTCGCGATCTCGAGACGGAGGATCGTTTTCCTTATGCGAAGCGTTTGCTCGAACGGCCGGTGAAATCGATTTGCAGCGTGCCGTTGACCACGGCGCATCAGCGGCTCGGCGTCGTAAATTTCTGGACTAACAAAACCGGCGCTTACGATCAGCTCGACATCGAATTCGTCAAACTCGTCGCCGCGCAGATCGCTGTCGCCGTCGAAGCGCAGTGTTACCAGCACAAACTCGCGCGCGAACGCGATCGTTCGCAACTGTTGCTGGAAATCAACAACACGCTGATCGCGAATCTCAATCTCAACGAACTGCTCGCGGCGATCTCCAATTGTTTACGGCGCGTGATGCCGCACGATGCGGCCGGACTCGCGCTCTACGATTCGGCAATCAAGAAGCTCCGCATGACCGCGCTCGATTTTCCGACTGACGCGAAGGTGTTCATCGCCGACGAGATCATCGAACTCGACGATCCCGGTGGCCGCGCGTTTACGACGCGCCAGCCGGTAATCAGTGGTGAAGAACCGTCAAGCTCAATTGGCAAACGCACCGGTTTGAAATCCGGTTGCGTCGTTCCACTGATCTCGCACGATCGCGCGCTCGGAATCCTGGGCGTCGGCAGTTTGCAGGAGAATGCGTTCACTGAAGACGACGCGGATTTGCTCAATCAGATCGGTAAACAGGTCGCGATTGCCGTTGAAAACGCGCTCGCGTTTCGCCAGATCGACGAGCTGAAGAACCAGCTCAAAGAAGAAAAACTCTATCTCGAAGAAGAGATTCGCACTGAATACAACTTCGAAGAGATCATCGGCAACAGTCCGGTTTTGAAGCGCGTTTTGCAGGACGTCGAGACAGTAGCCGGGACCGATTCGACCGTGCTGGTCTACGGCGAAACAGGTACCGGCAAGGAATTGATCGCGCATGCGATTCACAACCTGAGCCAGCGCCGCGAACGCACGTTGGTAAAAGTTAACTGCGCGGCAATTCCCACGGGTTTATTGGAGAGCGAATTTTTCGGACACGAACGTGGCGCTTTCACCGGTGCGATCGATCGCCGCGTCGGACGGTTTGAACTTGCCGACAAGGGCACGATCTTCCTCGATGAAGTTGAAGACATTCCGCTCGAGTTGCAGTCGAAACTGTTGCGCGTGCTTCAGGAGCAGGAGTTCGAACGTCTCGGCAGCTCGCGTACACAGCGCGTCGACGTGCGCATAATTGCAGCCACCAACACGGATCTCGCGGAGCTCGTCGCAGAGAAAAAGTTTCGCAACGATCTTTACTACCGCCTGAACGTTTTTCCGATCACCGTGCCGCCGTTGCGCGATCGTCCGGAAGACATTCCGCTCCTCGTTCACTTTTTCGCGAATCGTTTTGCTCAGCAGATGCGGAAGAAAATCGAGACCGTGTCGAAGGAAACGATGGCCGCGCTGATCAGTTACAACTGGCCCGGCAATATACGTGAGCTGCAAAATCTCGTAGAACGCGGCGTGATCCTCTCGCGTGGCTCAACGCTCGAGATTCCGTTGACTGAGTTGAAACGTCAAACTCGTTCGGCGAGCCCTGCCAACAATTCCACCACACTCGAATCTGTCGAACGCGATCACATTCTTCGTGTGCTCAGTGAAACGCGTTGGGTCATCGGCGGTCCAAGTGGAGCCGCTGCTCGTCTCGGCATGAATCGCACCACACTCAATCACCGCATGCGCAAACTCGGCATCAGCCGTCCTCAACCGCAGCAGCAATCGTGACAATCACTCGTCATCTGGCGACATGTTGTCACCATTTTCAACTCGCCAACTTCAACATACCGTTTTGAGTTCCGCCTTTAGGCAGGCTTTTTTAGCAAACAAACTAAAGTTTGAACTCAAAACTGGAAGCTTGAGCCCAGCACGGCAACTCATAATCACTGTGGCAAGCCTGTTGCAATAGCACCCCACGAACGAACAAGGGTGGGCATGAAATAGTAGTGGGAGAGAGCACAGGCTGAGCTGGGGGGCGGTGCCTGTGTTCTAAAGTGGGTGAACTTGGAACTGGCAGGGGTTCGGGCGCAAGTTCACCCACTTCGTGTTTTCAAAATCAGGTGGAGCAACATCGTGACGATCCTAAGGTCAACCAAAAATCTTCTTAGCCGACAAAAACTACTCGCTTCAATGGCAATCATCGTCGTCGTGTTAGGCGTGATTGCGATCATTGTCATCGGGCGTTCAGGTGGACCCGCGCAAGCGGCGCCAACACCCGTTGAAGTCGAAGTGACGCAGGTCAAACAGGAGAACGTGCCGATCTATCGCGAGTGGGTCGCAACCACCGACGGCATGGTCAACGCCGAAATCAAAGCGCAGGTCACCGGCTATCTGCTGAAGCAGGATTACAAAGAAGGCTCGCTGGTTAAGAAAGGCCAGTTGCTTTTCGAGATCGATCCTCGTCCATTTCAAGCCGCGCTGGACCAGGCCAACGGTGAAGTGGCCCAGTTTCAGGGACAATTCGAACAGGCGATCTCGAACGTAGCGCAAGCCGAAGCACAACTCGCGCAGACCAACAGCCAGTTGCAACAGGCGCAGGCGAACCTTTCAGTCGCGCAGGCAAATCAGGGGAAAACCCAACTCGACGTAAACAAGTACGGGCCACTCGCCGAGCAGAAAGCCGTCACGCAGCAGGATTTAGATAACGCGGTCCAGGCAAACAAAGCGTCGGGCGCGCAAGTGGAAGCCGCGAAAGCGGGTGTTGAAGCGGCGCGTTCGCAGATGCGCGTGGCGAATGCGCAAATCTCAACAGCAAAAGCGGCTGTCGCGACCGCGAAAGGTCAGGTTGAGAACGCGAAAGCCGCTGCCGAGACTGCCAAGCTCAATCTCAGCTTTACGCGAATCATCGCGCCGATCGACGGCATCGCCGGCATTGCGCAGGCGCAGGTCGGAAATTTGATCAGCACGACGAGCGGTCCGTTGACGACGGTTTCGACAGTCGATCCGATCAAGGTCTATTTCACTTTGAACGAGCAGGAATATCTCGAGTTCACCAAGCGAAACCTAATCGACGCGCGGGCTGGTGCGAGCGTGGCCCAACTCGAGTTGGAACTGGTTCTTTCTGACGGCACCACGTTTCCGCAAAAAGGCAGTTTCCTGTTCGCGGATCGACAGGTAGATCCCAAAACGGGCGCGATTCGCCTCGCGGGAGTTTTTCAGAATCCCGGAAATCTGCTGCGGCCCGGACAGTTCGGCCGCATACGCGCGACCACGAGCACGCAGGAAAACGCGCTGCTGGTGCCGCAACGTGCCGTGTCTGAGTTGCAGGGTAGTTACCAGGTCGACGTGGTCGGCGACGACAACAAAGTGACCGTTCGTCCGGTCAAGGTCGGCGAGAAAGTCGATCAGAGCTGGATCATCAACGACGGTTTGAAAGCGGGCGAGCGCGTTGTTGTCGAAGGCACGCAGAAGGTGCGGCCGGGAGTGGTAGTTAAGCCAATAAGCAAATGATTTCTCGGATCTTTATAGATCGACCCATTGTGGCGATAGTTATCGCCATCATCACAGTTCTGGTTGGTTTGGTTGCGATGCGAGTGCTGCCGGTGGCGCAGTTTCCCGACATCATTCCACCGCAAATCATCGTTTCAACCACCTACACCGGCGCTGACGCCGTCACCATCGAACAATCAGTCGCGACGCCGCTAGAACAGCAGATGAACGGCGTGGACAACATGCTCTACATGCAGTCCACGAACGCGAACGACGGCACGATGGCGTTGACCGTCACGTTCGACGTCGACACCGATCCCAACATCGATCAAGTCAACGTGCAGAATCGCGTTGCGCAAGCGCAGCCAAACCTGCCGACCGATGTCAATCAGTTTGGTTTGACGATGCGCAAGTCGACGGGATTGCCGATGCTGGTGATCTCGCTTTACTCGCCAAACAAAACTTACGACTCGCTGTTTCTCGCCAACTACGCAAATATCAACATCAACGATGCGCTGTATCGCGTGCCGGGCGTTGGCGAAGTGCGTTTGTTTGGCGCGAGCGACTACGCGATGCGTATCTGGGTCAAACCGGACGTGCTCGGTAAGCTCGGTTTGAGCGTTCCCGATCTCGTCACCGCGGTGCAACAGCAAAGCACGGTGAATCCGTCGGGACAGTTTGGCGCGGAGCCGGCGCCGACTGGCAAAGAGAAGACGTACACGATTCGCGCACAGGGCCGTTTGCAAACGCCTGAACAGTTTGGCCAAGTGGTCGTGCGGTCGAATCCCGATGGTTCAGTTGTGCGTTTGCAGGACGTCGCGCGAATCGAGCTTGGCGCGTTGAATTATCAACAGTTCACGCGTTTCAACGGTCAACCGGGAAGCATCATCGCGGTCTTTCAAACGCCGGGTTCCAACGCGCTCGCGGTTGCCGACGGTGTGAAGAAAACCATCGCGGATCTGAAGCAGCGCTTTCCCAATGATCTCGATTACAAAATTTCATTAGACACAACGCTGCCCGTCACCGAAGGCATTCGCGAGATCGTCGAGACGCTCGTGATCGCGATCGTACTCGTGCTGCTGGTTGTGTTTCTCTTTTTGCAGAACTGGCGCGCGACGTTGATTCCGATGATCGCGGTGCCTGTGTCGCTGATCGGCACGTTTGCAGTCTTTCCGTTGCTCGGTTTTTCGATCAACACGCTTTCGTTGTTTGGACTCGTGCTCGCGATCGGACTCGTGGTTGACGACGCGATCGTCGTCGTGGAGGCCGTCGAGAAACACATTGAAGACGGCATGACGCCGCGCGACGCGACGTTGCAAGCGATGCGCGAAGTTTCCGGACCAGTGATCAGCATCGCGTTGATTCTCGCTTCCGTGTTCATTCCGATCGCGTTTGTGAGCGGCATCCAGGGGCGATTGAACAAACAGTTTGCGGTGACGATCGCTATCTCCGTGATCATTTCGGCGTTCAACGCGTTGACGCTTTCGCCGGCGCTGTCGGCGTTGTTGCTGAAGCCGCGCCGCGAATCGAAGGGCATTCTCGGCCGGTTCTTCGCAGGCTTCAATCGCTGGTTTGAACGTGCGACGCACGGCTACGTGAGCTGGAGCGGCATTCTGGTCCGCAAAGCGGCGATCGGCGCGGTGATTCTGATCGCGTTCGCAGTCGTCGACGTTTTCGTCGTGCGCCAACTGCCGACGAGTTTTCTTCCTGAAGAAGACTACGGCTACATGTTTCTGAACGTGCAGCTTCCGCCCGCCGCTTCGCTCGAACGAACCAACGACGTTTGTAAGAAAGTTGAATCGATTCTTTCCCAGACTGACGGCGTCGAGTACTACAACGCAATCGGCGGTTTCAGTCTGTTGAACCGCGTGTCTGCAAGTTACAACGGCTTCTTCTTCGTGGCGTTGAAGCCGTGGCACGAGCGCAACTCGTCCGAGCTTCAGGCACGCGCTATTTTGGACAAGCTGAATGGCCGCATGGGGAAAGAGATTCCCGAAGCCGCGGCCTTCGCGTTCATGCCGCCGTCGATTCCGGGCTTAGGCAGTTCCGGCGGTTTCTCTTTCTATCTTCAGGATCGCAGCGGCGGCTCGATCGACTTCCTCGATCAAAACTTGCAGAAGTTTCTTGAAGCCGCGCGCAAACGGCCGGAGCTGACGGGCGTTGTTTCGCCGTTTTCAGCGGGAGTGCCGCAGGTTTATGCGGACGTCGATCGCGACAAGGTGTTGAAGCAGGGCGTCGCGGTGAGAGACGTGTATCAAACGATGCAGGCTTATCTCGGTGGTCTGTTTCTGAATCAGTTCAATCGCTTCGGACGGCAGTGGCGCGTGTTTCTGCAAGCTGAAGGCGAAGACCGGCTCGACGAAAGCAGCATCCAGCAGTTTTACGTTCGCAACAACGATCAGACGATGGTCCCGCTTTCCTCGCTGCTGACGACGCGGCGCATCAATGGTCCGGAATATACGAACCGTTTCAACGTCTATCGCGCGGCGCAAGTTATCGGCTCGGCGGCGCCGGGCTACAGCTCGGGACAGGCGATGACTGCGCTCGAAGAGGTTGCGCGCGAGACGTTGCCGCCGGAGATGGGTTACGACTGGGCCGACTTGTCGTACCAGGAACGAGCAGCGTCGGGAACGGCGCTGGCGATCTTTGGGTTGTCGCTGGTGCTCGTGTTTCTCATCCTGGCGGCCCTTTACGAAAGCTGGTCGCTGCCGTTTTCAGTTTTGATGACGGTGCCGATCGCGATCTTCGGCGCGTTCATCGGTTTGCTCTTGCGCAAATACGATCTCGACGTCTACGCACAAATCGGATTGATCGTGCTGATCGGACTCGCGGCGAAGAACGCCATTCTGATCGTTGAGTTTGCGAAGACGGAGTTGGAAAAGGGACGAAGCATCGTCGACGCTGCGCTCGAAGGCGCGCGGTTGCGTTTGCGTCCGATCTTGATGACGTCGTTTGCGTTCATTCTTGGTTGTATGCCGTTGTGGTTTGCGACCGGTTCGGGAGGCGCGTCGCGGCGCATTTTGGGAACGGTCGTGATCATGGGCATGGCAGCAGCGACCGGGATCGCGATCTTTGTGATTCCCGTTTCCTTTTATTTGATCGAAAAGCTGACCGCGAAATTAAGCAAACGTTCAGCGGCGGCTGCTACTGCTGCTCTGTTGATTGTTTGCTTGTCGCCACTCTCTTCTGCGAGAGCGCAAACACCGGATCGTTTTAGGGGAGCAGATCCTTCCGCACCGGTTAGCGATCAATCGATTGGCGATCTGAAGTGGTTTGAAGTTTTCAAAGACCCGGAACTCCAGAAACTGATCACCCGCGCGCAGGCGCGCAATTACGATCTGCGTTCGGCAGTGGCGCGCATCAACGCCGCGCGCGCGAACGTCGGACTGGCGCGTTCGAATCAGTTGCCGCAGTTTGAAGCCGGCGCCGATCTAACGAGTTCGCGCACGTCGAGAAACGGACAAGTCATTCCCGGCGTGGGCGGAAGAACGACCAGCATCGGCAGCGTGTTTCTAAACTTGCTGACTTTCGAGTTGGACATCTTCGGCCGGCGGCGCGCGGAAACGAGAGCGGCGCGTGCGGAGTTGCGTGCAACTGAGGAAGATCGAAACACGGTGATGACCACGGTCGTGAGCGACGTCGCAACCGGTTATTTCGCTTTGCTCGAGCTCGATAGCGAGCTCGACATCGCGAAACGCACGCTTGCTACGCGCGAAAACTCGTTGAGCTTGATTCGTGCGCGCCAACAAGGCGGGCTGGCCACGTTGCTTGACGTGCGACAGGCGGAAGAACTCGTCTATCAGGCATCGCAGACGATTCCCGACACGGAACGTCTGATCGAACAAACGGAAAACCAGATCAATCTTCTGCTGGGCGACAATCCCGCCTCGATCACACGCGGCAAGCCTTTGAACGAACAAGAGGAACTGCCCGTTGTGCCCGCGGGATTGCCTTCAGCGTTGCTCGAACGCCGGCCGGACATTCGCGCCGCCGAACAGAATCTCCTGGCCCAAAAGGCGCTCGTCACCGCCGCACGCAGAGCTTACTTCCCGACGATCAGTTTGACGGGGTTGCTGGGTTTTCAAAGTAATCAACTCTCGAGTCTCTTCAGTGGTCCAAGTGGCGCGTGGACTTTCGTACCGCAGATCACGCAACCGATCTTCACTGGCGGACGGCTCAAGTCAAACGTGCGATTTGCGCGCGCGCAACAGGAACTGGCTGTCGTGCAGTACGAACAGACGATTCAAACCTCGTTTCGCGAGGTGTCGGATGCGCTCGTGCAGTACCGGAAAGTGAAGGAGATTCGCGTGCAGCAGGAACTGCTCGTGAACACCTTGCACGATCGCGTGCGGCTCGCTTATCTGCGTTACCAAGGCGGCGTCGACACGCTCTTGAACGCCCTCGACGCCGATCGCGACCTGTTTGACGCCGAGCGCAATCTCACCCTGACCAAACGCGACGAACTCTTGTCGCTGGTTCAGCTCTACAAAGCTCTGGGTGGCGGCTGGCAATAGGGCCTATAAGTCCTATTGGACCTATACCTGATCGTGATAGTCTGTGGCTCCCATGAAGAGCCTGGCCTGGCTAATCCTCTTTTGCCTTTCAGTGCCGGCGCAGGAGCCGCAGGATGTGGTGCGCATCTCGACCAACCTCGTCCAGATTGACGTCGTCGTTACGAAAAACGGCAA
>DATEHX010000441.1:0-23381 GCA_035279345.1 Pyrinomonadaceae bacterium
CGATTGCGCAGGAGAGTTGGACCACGCCGCGGTGGGCGCTCAGTGAAACGCCGGAAGTGGTGACTATTGCTACTGATGAAGTTGAAGTGGTGGTGCGTCGAGCGCCGTTGTTGATCGAGTTTCGGGATGCGAAGACGCACCAACCGATCAATTCTGACGAACGGCCCATGGCTTACGACGCCAAGGGTCAGCTTGCCGGAATGATGTTCGATCCGAAAGCGGGTAATTTCATCGCCGTCTCGAAAAAGCTCGGCTTCGACGAACACTTCTACGGCCTCGGCGAAAAAGCAGCGCGCCTCGACAAGCGTCGCAGTTTCTTCGTCAACTGGAATTCCGACACGCCCGGTTACATCGAAGGCAAAGACCCGATCTACCAAACCATTCCGTTCTACCTCGGCCTGCAACGCGGCAACGCTTACGGCATCTTTTTCGACAACAGCTACCGTAGCTATTTCGACTTCGGACGCTCTTCGCAACAACGCGCGTGGTTCGGCGCCGAGGGCGGCGAAGTAAACTATTACTTCTTCTATGGACCATCGATCAAGAAGATCCTCAGCCGCTACGCCGATCTGACTGGTCACATGCCGTTGCCGCCGATGTGGGCGCTCGGCAACCAGCAGAGCCGCTGGAGTTACTATCCCGACACGATGGTCGAGGAAGTCGTGCGACAGTATCGCGAACGCGATCTCCCGCTCGACGTCATTCATCTCGACATCGATTACATGCTCGGCTATCGCGTCTTCACATTCGATCCACAACGCTTCCCAAATCCGAAAGCGCTCGCGGAAAAACTCGGCCGGCAGGGTGTCAAACTGGTGACGATCGTCGATCCCGGGGTGAAGCACCAACCACGAACGTCCGGCAATGGCGATCGCTACTTCGTTTTCGAACAAGGTCTCGAGCGAAACTTTTTTCAGCACCGCAGCAACGGCGACCTCTTTGTGCCGCGCGTTTGGCCGGGCGAAAGCGTCTTTGTAGATTACACGCTTCCCGACGCGCGCCGCTGGTGGGGCGATCTCCATCGCGTCTATACCGACAACGGTATCGCCGGTATCTGGAACGACATGAACGAGCCTTCAGACTTTGTCGACCAGACCGGCAAGAACCAGTTGGACGTTGTCAGTTACGACGAAGGCGAGAAGACGACACACGCGAAGAACCGCAACACGTTTGCGTTGCTGATGGCGCGTGCGACTTACGAAGGACTCGAACGTCTGCGTCCGGATCAACGCCCGTACGTGATCACGCGCGCGGCTTATGCGGGGATTCAACGCTACGCGACGATGTGGACCGGCGATACGAACAGCACGTGGGAAGCGCTCAGTTTGAATATTCCGATGTTTACTTCGTTAGGTCTTTCCGGTGAGCCGTTCGTGGGTAGCGATGTCGGTGGATTTATCGGTCGCGGCAACGGCGAGTTGCTGGTGCGTTCGTATCAGGTGAGTTTTCTCGCGCCGTTCTGCCGTAATCACAAAGTGATCGACGGTTACGATCAGGAGCCGTGGCGTTTCGGGAAATACTATGAAGACATCATTCGCAAGTTTCTGAAGCTTCGTTATCGCCTGTTGCCGTTTCTCTACACGAACCTCGAAGAGGCGCATCGCACCGGCGTGCCGCTGTTTCGTCCTTTATTACTCAATTATCAGAACGACGCGAGCACCTACAATCTCGACGACCAGTTCATGATCGGCGAAGACGTGCTGGTGGCTCCGATCGTGAAGCCCGACGTGACGTGGCGTTTGGTTTATCTGCCGGCGGGGACGTGGTACGACTACTGGACCAACAAGAAGCACGCAGGCGGCACGATGATCGCGGTTGATGCGCCACTCGACACGGTGCCGATGTTTGTACGCGCGGGCGCGATGATTCCCACCGTTCCGCCGCGCAATTACGTCGGCGAGCAGTCCGGCGATCCGGTGACGTTTATCATCTATCCGGACGATAAGGGCTTCGCGGCGGGCAAGCTTTACGAAGACGACGGCAATAGTCCTGCTTACAAAACCGGCATGTTTCGGAGGACGGGCGTCAGCGCGCGTCGTGAGGGTCGCGGGTTCGTTGCGAGGGTTGATGGGACCGTAGGTCAGTTCAATCCCGGCTCACGAAAGCTGGACTTCGTTGTTGCCGGTTCGCCGGAGCGAGTTCAACAGAGATAGTACGTTCAACAGAGACGTAGCATGTCGGTGACAATTTCCCCACACCTTAAAACTATTTTGTCGCGACCCGCTAGTTGTTGAAGCAAATCCCCTAAGGCCCCGTGCGTGCGGCAACGTTTTCACGTTCCAGGGAAAAGTATGAACAAGTCAAGGTTTGTCACACTCGTGGTTGGTGTGATTTTTGTAATGACGCTCGTTTCGTCAGTTCAGGCCGATCCAATTCACTCCCCAAAGGCACTTCAGAAACTGAACCTCATCGGAGATTTTCAAACGCTCGAGCTTTCGAGTTTCTCCAGGAGGGATTTTCGGGATTTTCTACTCGAGCACTTCGATGCATCAGAGTTCGGCGGGTTTCTTCAACATTTCGAGGGCAACAACGGCTTGCATCTTGGATGGTTCAAGAACGGGAAGGTCGAGTCAACCAGCTTCAGTGTGCTGCCGAACGGCAGGCCTAAGCTTGGTTCGAAGGCTGCAGGCCGGCCATTACCGGAGGTGAAAGAGAATCCGGAACCGACCGCGATGCTACTGTTAGGCACTGGCTTGGCAGGCGCGGCGACGTTAGCGCGCAGGAGGGCTCGGCGTCGCAAACGACTGAGCGAACAATAGAGCCACGAGAAGCACAAGAGGCACAAAAGGCACAAGAGTGAATTAGGCAGGACCGTAACCCTGTTTTGTACTTTCTTGTGCCTCTTGTGCCTTGTGCTTCTTGTGCCTCTTTGTGGCTACTGCTTTTGGCACCAGCGCTTAATATCGAGAATGATGGCGTCCGTGTCGCCGCCTTTCTGAATGACCTGGCGTGCGTAGGTGGCCAGTTGCGCCGCGCCCACGTTGCGGTCGACGATGTCGCCGGGTTTCGACGTCCAGACCACCTTGTAAACGTAGACAGAATTGTCGTCCTTCACTGCTTCCGCCAGCATCCGGTTCAGCCAACCAACCGCGTAATCGCGTTTACCTTGCTCTAAATAAACCAACGCCAGATTGAATTGCGCGTCCGCGAGGAGGCCGGTTGTATTGGTCTGTTTGGCAAACTTGTCGATGAAGTCGTAGTACTGTCCTTCGGCTTCGGACAAAGCGGAGCGATCCTCTTTGGAGTACTGTTCTTTGACTACGTAGAACTTGCGAAACCAGTAGTTGCCGCGGTTGTACTGGGCGTAACCGGCAGTTTGCGATCCGGGAGAGTTTTGTATGGCCTGTTTGTAATAGCGGTCGGCGGCGTCGCTGATATCATTGCTGCGAAAATAAAAATCACCGAGCGAAAGAAGCTTGTCTGCACCGAGGCCGGCTTGCTTGCCCGCGCCTTTTTGGGCGGCAGCGCTAACGCTGATGAAGCAGATGAGGCACGCGAGAGATAGTGTTTTGAGTAATTTCATGACCGGGTCATTCCTTACGAAACAGGCTTTGCAGCGGCTGGCGCTGATACTGGAGCAGTTGTCGTCGTGGGTGCGCTGGACGCGGCGGAAGACTTGAAGAACGTGGAGAGCAATTGCGCTCCACCCACGGCGCCCGCGAGTCCAATGACGAAGATCACGGCGGGGTTGTCGTACGAGCCCATCTGGTCGAAGGCAATGATCTTGATGCGGCCCACGACGGCGACAAACGACACGACCAATCCGATCAAACTCGTGATGCCAACAGCCATCACAACCTCACGTCTGGTGATGACACCCTGTTGCTGGAGACGCTGGAGGTAGCATTTGAGAATCGCGCCGATGACCACGCCGATGAACATTGCAAGTATCAGGATTCGATCGCGCGGCTTCACTTTGATCTTCACCGGATGAATGAGGTCAGTGACGACGTGGCCGTAACCGTCGTCGTAAGTGATGTGCAGGATTAGCCGGTTTGAATCGCTGAAACCGCTCAGGAGATTACTGAACGACATCGGCGCTGTTTTCAAATCCACTTCGATGGAATCTCGCTGAAGCGGGTCGATGCTGAGGTTTTCGATCGGCACCGTCGTGCTTTGGATTAGTCCCAGCGGGTCAGACTTGATCGTGATGGAGCGAATGTTTGCCTGGTAATCAGGGAAGTTGTTTTCGAGCTCGATCCGGTACTTGTTGGTCGTGCCGGTGTAAAACTCGGTCGTGTTGACGTCGTCAGTGACCACGCTCAACTTGCCTTTGTTTCGCACGCCGGAATAGAGCCAAAAGGTGCGGCCGATGTTTTTGTCGCCGGGATAAGCAAAGGCGACGGTGATGAGGTAGATTCTCGGCTCCACACCTTCGGGAATGTCCGCGAGGTACTTGTATTCGGTGGTTTGTATTCCGGTTCCGGGGTCCAGGTTTTCTACTTTGCTAATCTGGGTAAATCCGATCCTGGCTTGGTCGGGAGGTTCAAACTTGATCAGCTCGAGGTTGGTTGTACCTTTGGTGTTGAGGGAGACGGTGACCTCGAGATTGTGATTACCGGCGTAGGCTTTTTCGACGTCGTAGGAGACGGTGCCGAAAAATTCCTGAGTGCCTTTGGTAATCTTTTCAAGCGGGAAAGTTCTGGCGCTTGTAGTGACGCTGGCGGCGGCGATGAGAGTGAGCAATACGGGAATCTTGAGGAAACGCATAATGACGCCGGTGGGGCAATGCCTGTGCCAGCGCAAAAGATCTGGGATTAGAACCCTTTTCAGCCTCTAATCACGCGATCCAGGTAGAGCGTGTGAACAATCAGAGACAGGGGAGTGTGCACAATTGTTGAGTGTAAGGGCTACGACAAGTCCCTCAAGCCCTACGCCACAAAGAAGCTCAAAAGGCACAAAATTGAGTTGAGTAACGCTCCTTCGTTGGACGAGTGCGTAACCATTCCTTCTTTGTGCTTCTTGTGCCTCTTCGTGGCAAAAGATGCTATCTTGTTGAGCCGCGTTCAGTTCAAATTGGGGAGTACAACGACAAACAATGCAGCAGAAGCCCTCTCGACACTGGTTTAAATCTCTGTTCATTTTCTTCGGTGCGGCGCTTTTCCTGGCTCCGGTAGCCGATGCGCAACAGGCGTGCTTCACGTCCGCCGAACGCGAGCGCGCCGTGCAGACTGCAAGTGTCTATCGAACACCGGATCCGGGTTACGATCCGGTGCTTGGTTACAACCCGGCAAATGGACCCCGCCGCGGTGCGCCGCCGACTGATGAGAACGGCCGTGCGAAGCCGATCAATTGCGTGGCAAACAAGGACGACTCACCCGGCGCGGGCACGACGCCCAAGTTTCATTGCTCGGTTCAAGGCGTGACTGACGAAGAGGGCCAGTTGATCCGTTACAAGATCAAACCGCACTTCAAGGGCCAGTCGGTCGACAAGCGGAACGGTGAGATTTACGGCGAGTTTTTGTCGTCGCGTTTTTCGCAAGCGCTCGGTTTTTTCGCTGATGACGAGTGGGTCGCCGACGTTACTTGTCCTGATTGCGAGAAGAGTTTGACTCGCGGTTTTCAAGGCGCGAGTTTCTCCCCATTTCAACCGGCGGCCGGCATCGAGCTTCCGCTCGCGAAGGGACTCGACGTTGACTGCAACAACAAGGATTCCGGTTCGCTCGCAGAATCGCTGCAAAAGATCGCTCAGCACTCGCGCGCCGAGGTCGACGCGTTCAAACTCTGGCTCGGGTTCATCGATCACGGCGACACCAAGACTGACAACCACAAGTTCGCGTGTCTCAAGTCACGCAAGGAAGGGAACGCGCGCATCTGTGAACCGGACCAGGCCGTGTTCTACGTCGGCGATATGGGATCGACTTTCGGCTTCTCGAGCTCCAGCGAGAAGAAGGCGCGGCTCGACGCGTGGCGTAAGAAAGATCCGATCGAGGTAAGTGGTGGACGTTGTACGGCAACTGCGAAGAGCATTGGCGACACGAGTATTTCCGAAGGCGGGCGCAAGTTGTTGGCCGATAATCTTCAGCGATTGCTCGACGCTGAACAACAGAACGGAACGATCACCAAAGTTTTCGCGGCTTCGCGGAATGCGGAACGCGATCGGCCGGCTGCGGAGTGGACCGCGGAGTTTGTGCGCAAGGCGCGCATGATTATCGACGCGCGCTGTTCGAACTAGAAATGGGCCACAAAGAGGCACAAGAAGCAAAAAAGTAATGCAATCTGAATCACCCTCTCAAACTAAACCAAGCCGCTTTTTGGCCTGGTCCGTACTCAACCGGGATCTGTGTCAGTTGGAGTTCTTCAGACGTGTGCTCGAAGAAGCGACTGAGACGTCGACGCCGGTGCTCGAACGGTTGAAGTTTCTGTCGGTGTTCTCCTCCAACCTCGACGAATTTTTCATGGTGCGCGTTTCGGGCATCAAGGAAATGCTGCCCATCGACGACATTGGTCCAATGCCCGGCGAGTTGCTGCCGATCGAACAACTCGCGGCGATTCGTAATCGAGTGCTCCCGCTCCTCGAGGAACAAACGCGTTGCCTTCGTGACGACGTGTTGCCGGAACTCGCGGCTAACGGCGTCGTCATCGCACCGTATAAGACGCTTTCAAAGGAAGAAAAACGCAGCCTCGCGCAGTACTTCATGAAAAACATTTTTCTGGTACTGACTCCGCAGGCTGTCGATCCGGCGCGTCCATTTCCTTACATGTCGAATCTTAGTTTGAACATCGGGCTTACGGTTGAAGGTAATCCGGGAGACACGCTCGCCGGAGCGCCGATCGGTACTGAAGCGCGATTCGTGCGCATCAAGGTGCCACCGGTCGTACCGCGCCTGATTCCGGTGAATCCGGGTGAGTTGAAGTTTGCACTCGTTGAAGAGGTCATCGAGGCAAACATTCACGCACTGTTTCCGAGCATGCACTTGAGCAAGGGACATCTCTTCCGCGTCACGCGCGATGCGGACGTTGAGATTCGTGACGATAAAGCCGCGGACTTGCTGGCGCTGATTAAAGAGTCGTTGCGCGAACGTCGGTTTGGTTTGGCAGTGCGGCTGGAAGTCGCGTCGTCGATGCCGAGCGAGATGGTTGAGTACCTGACTAACTCGTTGAAGCTCGAACCCGATGATGTTTACAAGATCGACGGATTGCTCGACGTGCCGCACTTGATGGAGCTTTACAGTATCGACAAGCCGGAACTAAGGGACAAGCCGCTAAAAGCAGTTCCGCCCGCGGCTCTGCGAAAGAACGAATCGGTTTTCGACGCGATCAAAAAGCAGGACCTGCTCGTGCATCATCCGTACACGACTTTCGGCACGGTCGTCGACTTCATTCAGTCCGCGGCTCACGATCCGGAGGTGGTGGCAATCAAGATGTGTCTCTACCGAACGGGCAAGAAGTCACCGATTCCGCAGGCGTTAATCGAAGCAAGCGAACGTGGCAAACAGGTCACCGCGGTAGTCGAGATCAAAGCGCGTTTTGACGAAGAGCACAACATCGAATGGGCCAAACGGCTTGGCGAGTCAGGCGTGCACGTCGTTTACGGTCAAGTGGGATTGAAAACGCACAGCAAGGTGACTCTGGTCGTGAGACGCGAAGAGCACGGTTTGCAAACTTACACGCACATCGCCACCGGAAACTACAACCCGACAACTTCGCGGCTCTACACCGATCTCGGTTTGTTAACGAGCGATTCGGTTATCGGCGACGATGCCACGGATCTGTTCAACTTTCTGACCGGCTTCTCGATTCAAAAAGAGTTCAGCCGTTTGCTGGTTGCGCCACTGAACCTGCGCAAACGCATGATGGAACTGATCAGACGTGAGACTGCTCATGCGCGTGCCGGCCGGCCCGCGCACATCATGGCGAAGACCAATCGCCTGACGGATCTCCCGATCATCGAACTGCTTTACGAAGCGTCGCAGGCAGGCGTGAAGATCGATCTGATTGTGCGTGGTGCTTGTATGATTCGTCCCGGCGAACCGGGACTCTCGCAAACTGTTAACGTGCGCAGCATCGTTGGGAGTTTCCTCGAACACAGCCGCATCTTCTACTTCGCGAACGGCGGCGACGAAGAGGTTTACATCGGTTCCGCCGACTGGATGGCACGCAATCTCGATCGCCGTGTGGAAGTGGTTGTGCCCGTGCTCGATCCAAACGCGAAGTCGTATCTGAAAGACACCGTGTTAGCTGCATACCTGCGTGATAACGTGAAAGCCAGGGTCATGAACTCTGATGGTACCTACGAACAGCCGCCGATGGAGGCCGGCGAAGAGCCATTCAACAGCCAGTTGTTTTTCGAGGGCCCAAACAGTTCTCCGCCTGCCGGCAACGTTCACCCGTTGAAACGACAGCGGCTGTGGGCCAAGCAATAAAACCGCAGTTAGATCTCAGAAAAGGTGTTTGCCTCGAAACTTTGTTGTGGCTCTGCCACCGGATGTGAGGCGAGGCTCAGCCCCGCCGTCATCGTGCGTGAAACAATTGGGTTGCCCCTGGTTCGGGCTCTGCCCCGGCTGGGCCAAAGGCCATACCAGGGGCGCAGCCCACTCGCTTTTCAAATCGTCTACGGCGAGGCAGAGCCTCGCCTCACATCCGGCGGCGGAGCCGCTAAAAGCTTTTAGGCAACGCCGTACAAGGGCAATCGCAATTTAGATCTCAGAAAGGACTACGAGTATGAACCGTTTGACACTTGCGGTTCTGGCGACGTTTGTCGTCATTCTGCTGGGCAGTGGACTGGCCGCTTATATTTTGCGCGATCGTCCGGGAACAACGAGCGTCGCGACGCCTTCGGCATCGCCGGGTGCAACTCCCGCAGCTTCCGAAAATGAAGTGCCATTGCTCGGTGAGTTGTTTGGACCAGACGTCACTGGCATGTCGCCCTCGAGCTATGCGAGTTGGGAAACAACCTCGGCTCGCATCGCATTGCGTTTCTCCCTTGCGGCATTTCTCGCTTCGTTGTTGGCGTTTCGTCCACGGCGTGGTGTGTCAGTGGCACGCCGCAATCCCTATGTGGCCCAGACGCAGATCCTGATGGCGGTTGTCGCGGGCGGCATGATGATGGTTGTTGGCGACAGTGCGGCACGCGCGTTTGGTATTTTCGCCGCAGCTTCGCTGGTACGTTTCCGCACGAACATTCGCGATCCGAAAGAGACGACGGTGCTGTTAGTTTGTCTCGGCGTGGGACTGGCGGCCGGTGTCGGACGTTGGGATATGGCGATCATCCTGACCCTGTTTGTGTTGCTTTCGCTATACGTGCTGGAACACTTCGAGCAGTATCAGGTATTTCGCTCGATGGAAGTCGCGGTGCAAACGCGCGACGTTGATAAGACTAATGACGTGTTGAAGCGAATTTTCGGGCGTCATCGCTACGATTACGAATTGCGCGAACTCAACCGGCAGGATCCGGATGAACCGATGGGCAGGATCGTTTACCTCGTGAATCTCGATCCGGTGGTCAGCACGAGTAAGTTGAGCGATGAGATACTTTCGTCAGATCCGGACAACATCGATAGTGTTGAATGGGATCAGAAGGAGAGCAAGACGTATCTTTATCGATAGCTTACAATAGCGCTTCTGTTGAATGATGCCTCGGAGGTTTGGATGAGCCGTACCATTGTAGTTGGAGACATACACGGTTGTTACGACGAGCTGATGGATTTGGTAGAGAAAGTGGAGCTCGCGGAAGACGACCGTGTGGTTTCCGTCGGCGACCTGGTCACGAAGGGGCCGAAGAACAAGGAAGTGCTGGAATTGTTTATGACCGATGCGCGCTTCACCACCGTGATCGGTAATCACGATTTGGCGTTGCGGCGCAAGTGGAACGGCGAAGACATCGAGTTGAAGCCCGCGCAGAAGGAAACGCACAAAGAGTTGAAAGGCGAGAAAGACGCGTACGCGAGTTTCTTCAATCGTCTGCCGTTCACGATCGATCTCGACACGCATCTGGTGGTGCATGCTGGTTTGCGTCCCAACGTTGAACTGTATTCACAAACAACGGGAGACCTCACGCGTTTGCGAACGCTTGGAGGCGATCGTGAGAGTGATGAAGGCACGCCGTGGTATCACGTTTACTACGGCGAGAAGGTCGTGTTGTTTGGCCACTGGCCCGCGCCCGAGCCGCGACGGGGAAAGAAAGCGATCGGACTCGACACTGGTTGTGTCTACGGCTACAACCTGACGGCTTATATTATCGAGACTGATGAGTTTGTGACTGTGAAGGCGAGGCGCGCGTACGATGAGTCGTGAGGATTTGAAGCCGCGTAGATTGCGTTAAAACAAAAAGGGCCGCTCGCGATGAGCGGCCCTTTTGATTGCTACTTGGGTTTACTTGCTGCGGTTTACTTGTTGCCGGTTGTAGTGACTTCAGCGGTTGTTTTCTGCGTCTGGAACTGCTGCCAGTAGTTCTTCACGAAGTCCTTCTGCTTGCCGTGGCCCATGCCCGACCCGAACTCAAACTCGTTCATTTCGGCCATTACCTGATCGAGACTCCACTTATTGACGTTGAACCGGTAGACGGCTCCCACGACACCCGTGCGATGGCGGCCGCCGGCGCAGTGTACGAAGAATTTACCGGTTGACGGATCGTTCACGACTTTCATGAACTCATTAACCTGGTCGAGGCTCGGATAGCTCTTGTCGACCATCGGAATGTTGATGTACTTCAGTCCAGCGGCTTCAACCGCGGGCTGCTCGTATTCGCGCGAGTTGTCAGTCAGGTCGATTATGGTTGTGACGCCGAGTGCGGCGAGAGCCTGGAGGTCTTCGGCCTTTGGCCGGGCGCCGCGGAAGAACCGCTCGTCCATCTGGCCAAAGTTTTTGATCTTAACGTTTGCAAATTGACTGTCTTTTTTCTGGGCAAGTGCGGCTGGCGAAAGTGCAAAGACGAGCGCCAAAATCGCGAAAACGGCTGGGGTAAACGTTCTAATACGGTTCATTCAATACTCCTCGTGATCTTTTGACAGCTTAATTGCGTGCCGGTTTCTTACGGTTCTCGATGCTAACTTGTTTCAAGAGACCGAGTCTAGGATTCCGATATCCGGCGGTCCGTTGCCACCGTGTTTATGGGCAATTTACTTGGGATTTTGCGTCGACTTAGTTGCATGGTCTGACAGAACTTTGTTCTCAACTTAGCCATTCAACAGCGCGGTCGAAACGGTGGTTTCCCATTGACTTTTGCACGACACCGGATTAAACCAACCTTATTTCTGACAAACCAACTGAAGGGAAGACGAACATGAAACAATTCTTAGTTGCGATCGCGCTATTGGTTGCCGCGTCTTCTGTGGTCGTCGGCCGTGAACCTCAATCAACGCAACAGTCTATTGCACCGGAAACGACGTCTGCCTACGCCGTGTTAGTTCTTCGTAAAGCGGCTGTCGAGGCGGACCTGGCGCAGTTGTCGGAACTGTTTACAAGCGACCATCCGGGCATCGGCAGCAAGCGATTTGAGTTGGACGCCCTAAGTCTCGAGATGAAGAAGATGCTTGCTGTTAACCAGTCGCGTGCGGCCAAGCTGTCCAGCGGTGTTGGTAATCTCATTTTGTCGAAGGTAGCTCTAGAGGTTGAGTTAAATGGGTTGTCGAGCAGATTTACCTCTCAGCATCCCGACATAAAGAAGAAGACCCTTGAACTCGCCGCTCTTGAGCGCGAGATCGAGAACATCTTGCGTTAAGATTCGTGCTCCTGTTGGCACCGGTGAAAATAATTTGCAGCTAGGTTCCGCTACTCTTCGCCCGATCGCTAAGTAGCTCGGTACTGAGCAGACGTTCTGCTCGCATGACGTGAAGTACTAAAACTCGCTTGGAATCTTCACGGTAGAAAATGCGACATGGCGGCTCGACGATTTGACGATAACGCCACCCTTGAAGCTCTTGCGGCTTTGAGCCAAGCCTGGGATGACTTTCAAGACGAGCAACGTGCTCGAGGATTTTTTGTACTAGCCGGCGTGCCGCCTCAGGATTGTCTAGTGCGATGTAGTCTGCAATGGCGTCGAGATCGTTAAGTGCTGGTTCGGCCCAAATTACTTGAGCCATCTGGACATTCGTTGCGTTGCCTGCTGATGAGTGAGGGACCGTCCTTCTTCAATTGCCTTCTCCCCGCGAGCAATACCTTCGAGTAACGCCATGCGACGCTGTAACGTCTCGAAGGTCTCAACATCAACGAGATATGCCGAGGGAACGCCATGCTGCGTAATCAAAATCGGCTCTCGATCCTTCTCGAGCTGGTTCAATATCTCGGTGGCTTGGCGCTTCAGTGTGGTAACAAGTTCAGTTCGCATAGAGTGATACTAAAGTAGCACTCACAGAAAGACAAGTATTAACCTGCCCACCAATCTTGCCACCGTTTTGGGGCTAAGTCTTAATCGGAGCCGCTATGTACCAGACGTTCGCAAACGGATCCTTCACCCACGCGTTTCGATCGCCGTAGGGCTGATCCGTTGGGGCCAGCATCGAAACTGCGCCCGCGTTCAAGGCTTGTTCGTAAATTGCGTCTACGTCATCAACATACAGATAGATTGCCGTCGGCAACGGTTGTGTTTCGTAGCGAGCCTCACCCAGTTCGATCACCGAGTTTCCGATCTGGACTTTTGCATGAAGAATCATGTCGCCCTCTTCATGGCGCATCAATTCTTTGCCACTGAATGCGTTGGTCACGAAGTCGACAAAACGTTGTGCGCCGATCGGATGGAAGTAGACTGTCACAGTGTGCAAGTCTTGAGCGATTGTTTGCAGTGGCACGAACGGTGTCGCGATGTACCAACGATTCCCGTGTACGTCTTCAACGCCACCCGAACGTTCACCGTAGGGTTGGTCCGCCACCGGCATGAGCGACTTCGCGCCGGCCTGGAGCGCACGTTCATACGCTTCATCGACATCCGGCACGTACAGATGTATCGCCGTGGGCATCGGTTCGATATGCTCCGCACCCCCGATCATTACAACTGAATCGCCGATGGATACTTCCGCATGCATTCCGCCCGCGGAACCCGTCGCCCGAAAATGTTCGATCCCGCCGAATGCTTCGGTCACGAAATCAATTAGTTCGCCAGGTCTACGAACAGTCAGATAGGGCGTGACGGCGCGGCGGTTTTCGCGCCTCATTTTGTCTTCCTTCACTGAACCTTCATAGGAATTCTTTGCCGCTTGTTCCTCGGTAAACTTGTCAAATTCTTTTTGCATATCTTCAGTGGGCACGTCTTTAAGGTGCGTTGAAACTATCCACGTGTAACCGAATGGATCTGCAATCTGACCGCTTCGATCTCCGTAGAATTGATCTTCAATTGGACGAGTCAAAGTAGCGCCTGCTTTGATGGCTCGTGCGGCAAACGCATCTACGTCGTTAACGTCGAGATGGATTTTCACAGACGAACCCCCGATGGTTTGCGGGCTCAACGCGCCATAGTCAGGATACTCGTCTGAGATCATGATGACTGTGTTGCCGATCTGAATTTCGGCGTGACCAATCTTTCCGTCGGGTTCGCTGAGTCGCGACAATTCTTTTGCACCAAATGCTTCCCGATAGAAGTCGATAGCTGCACTTGCACCGGCGACGCATATGTACAGCGACAATGAACGCACTGAGTTTGGTTCTGGTTGTGGTGCGGGACTGCTCATAACATCTCTCCTTATCAACTGCTGTTGTAGCTCAGCCTTGAACGCCTCGCTTGGTAGACCAACAAGACCCTGCGCGACCCCGACGAGCGCAGACAACTCCGGCGCGAGATTTGTCGGATCCGTTTGACGCCCTTCAGCCAGTGCGGCAATGGCGTCGTCCAGTTGATCGATGATTGAGCGTTCGGCCATTGGTGTTACTTCTCGTTTAATCGATTACGCAAATTCTCCAATCCGCGAAACTGAAGTTGTTTCACTGCTCCCTCACTGCGTCCGATCTCAGCGGCGATTTCGCGAATACTCTTTTCGTCCGCGAAACGCATCACGATCACGCGACGCTGATCCTCCGGCAGTTTGTCGACTGCGCCAAACAAACGAGCACGACGTTCGACTTCTTCCAGGTCAACCGCGGCAGTTACAGTTTCAGTAGGGGAATTTGCCTGATCGGTTGACTCGCGCACTTTGCGCTTTGCCTGATCGGCAATCGCGTTTGCCGCTATTCGATAGAGCCAGGCGGCAAATGGCGAGCCTTTCCACTTAAACTTTCCGAGGTTTGCGAGTGCTTGTTGGAAGACGTGGGCAGTGAGATCCTGAATCTCCGCACGATCGCGAACACGCCGCGCGACATAGGCATACACGCGGTGAAAATTCTGTTCGTACAGCTCAGCAAAGCGGCTCGGGTCCTTCTGAGCAGCTTCGATCAAGAGCCGTTCTTCGGATTCAGTTACCTGACTCAAGTCCAACAGGTCCTCGCAAAGTCAGCTATGACCACCTCGAAAGTAGACAGGATTCACAAAATTAACAAGATTGCCTCAGGAAAACCCCCATCTTGTCCATTTCGCAAATCTTGTCAAAGCTATTAGGGCAAAGCCGTCTGATATTAAAACTGCAGAGCGGAGGAAAAGTTACGGTTAGCGACTCAACGTGGGTTCTACTGATTTCCCAGCGTCTTCATTTTAGATAGGAACGAGGGCCTCATAATTCCACCGGGGAGGTTGGAGATGTCTGATAAGCGTTCGTTCTCTAAGACTGTCGCCATCGTTACGGCTTTGTTTCTGGTTATCGTGAGCTCTCGGATCCAGGTAGTTGCCGATGCGGTTCCTCGGAGTTGGGCCGTTATTACTCTGACAGGATCGGCCACTATCAACAACGCACCTGCTATTTCAGGTCAAACACTATTTGCAAAAAACACGATCGCTACAAACATATCATCCTCCCTCACTCTGGATGTGCCACGCGCTACTCGTCTCGAAGTCTCGGAACAAACTGAACTCATGGTTGAAGTGCTCGCCGATCTGCTTCGCACTGAGTTGAAGACGGGTCGCCTCCGGTTATCGACACTACGAGGAACAACAACAAGAGTTGAGATACTTCCCGGACTGTCTGTCGTTTCAGATCCAATGATGCCGGCAAAATTTACGGTCGCGGCTAATGACACGAACTTTGAGTTGCGAGTGAGTGAAGGCGCAGTCGATGTTGTTGATAGTCGAGAAACGAGCAAAGGCCAGCAGGTGACTCACGTCGGGCCAAATATGACGTTCTCAAACGCCGGCCTGCTCCCAACCGATAACGATCAAAACAATCTGACCACTCGCCAACGTGCCGCAATATTTATCGCCGCGGGTGGTGCGCTCGCCCTCTTTTTCACCGTCATCGTAACTGGCACCGATCCGGTCATTCTTGATTTCGGCGGGTGTGTGACTGTTAGTGATGTGTCTGGTTGTTGATTGCCGAGTTTGGCTACAGAATCAGCCTGCTGAAAGGGTGTGTATGTCTTCTTTTGCGCGAACACTGTCTTTGGTAACACTGGCAATCGTTCTGGTCTGTGCCACCAGCCAGGCACAAGATAGGGAAGTGCCGAAGTTTGAGGCAGGAGTTCAGTTCACGCTTCTCAACGTGAACCAGCCGACGCCAGTTGTCAATTGTTGCGTGATCGTTCCTTCCGAATATTCCAACTCATACTGGAAGTCGGGTATCGGAGGACGGCTTACTTACAACTTCAATGAATTTCTCGCCGCGGAAGCAACAGTCAATTACTTTCCCGATTCGCGGACAGATCCGGTGTTTTTCAGAGCTCAACCGGAAGGCAAAATCTATCAGGGTCAGTTTGGGGTCAAGGCGGGGAAAAGATCTGATTGGATCGGGATCTTTGCCAAAGCTCGGCCCGGTTTCGTCGGCTTCACTGAGGTCAATCAATTGGTGAATTCAACGCCGCCCGTAACTTTCACAAGCTTTCGGACCGAAAGGGAGACTTACTTTTCAATGGATGTGGGCGGCGTTGTTGAATTTTATCCATCGCGAAACACCGTCATACGAATTGATGCCGGCGACACGATAATTCGCTACGGAACGTTTCGAACATTCGGATTCATTTTTTCGCAACCCGTGCTCGAGCGCGCACCGGAAACAAGACATAACTTTCAACTGGTAACCGGATTCGGTTTTCGCTTCTGATCTAGAACAGGAGTTTCAACGCCAGTTGGACCGAACGTGGACCACCGATTTGATAAAGAGGACTCAAACCGCCGTTGATACCACCTGTCCCAAGGCTACGCGCAAGTGTTTGCGTTGACTGTCCAAACATCGGGTTGGCGAGGACATTATTCGGATTGCCAAAGTTGGCGCGATTGAGAAGATTGAACGCTTCCACACGCAACTGAAGCTTCAGTCTTTCTGAAACCGAGAACTCGCGTCGCAAAGCAAAATCGACCTGCGAAAAACCAAATCCGCGCAGCGCGTTATAACCCAGTGATCCTTGTCTGATCGTCGTTGGCACGGCGAAAGCCGCGCGATTGATACGACGGCCTCCAGGCGCATTTGGATCGTTAACATAAACGGGAACACCTGCGAGCAGATCCGGCCGCTGTAACTCGACAATCAGATCCTCAGTCAACACGTCCTGCCTGGTCACGATATTGATTGGAGTTGCCGTTCGGGCGCGAAAAATGGCATCGATAGACCATCCATTCAGTACGCTCGCAAATTTCGTATCCTTTTGTAAGGAAGGTATTGCGTAAGTGGCCGTCGCTGTTAGCGAGTGTCGTACATCGAAGTCGGATGGCCCACGAACTGTTGTATTAACGGATGTGCTGTTCGAGCTCGGCGTTATACGTAGCCGCGAAAATGAATCACTCGAACCATTGTCGATTGAATGTGACCAGGCATAAGACGCAAGAAACTGAAGGCCAGAGGTTAAGCGGCGAACAAACTGTAGTTGCATCGAGTGATAACTCGACTCCGCGGCATTTCGTGTCACCCGGACCACGGTGAAACCAGGATTTGGATTCAGCACTGCGTCCTGGCGCAATAGACGTCGTCCCAGTGCCGCTACATACGCAAGCGACACGACCTGTCTTGCGCCCAGTGACTTCTCGAGCGTGAGATTCCATTGAATCGAGCGCGGGAGTTGGAGTTCCGGATCAAAGGCGACGAGTGGTCCGTAAGGCGGACTCAACGAAAGAGGTGGCGGTTCGGCCTGGCCGGGCGTTAACGGGAACGCGACAGCGAAGAATCGTTTGGCACTCACAAAGGGAAACACACTACCAAAACCCTGTGCCGACTGACCGGTTCCCAGATCGTAAAAAAGACCTAATCCGGCACGAAGCATCAGTTCCTTTTCCGGCTGAGTATTGAGCTGATAAGCGAAGCCCAACCGGGGAGCGAAATTTCCAAAGGTTGTGCGCCAGAGTCGAGTGCCGGCGGGAGCAAGCGTGAGTTGTGCAACGTTCTCAAGATTTTGAACGGTTACTGCGTGATTACCATTTCGCTCGCGCGGTGGCGGATTCAACTCCCAGCGAACTCCATAAATGACACTCAATCTTTCACTGAATCTGGTGGTGTTCTGAACGTATGCCGAGAAGTTGTTGAAGACAGGTTCTCGTGGTTTGGCGCCTGCGAACACTTCCACTGAACGTGCGATGCCTGACAACACCGACCCAACCTGATTACCGGAACCAATACCCGCAAACACTACCGCCTGGTTGTAATCCAGTGAGTCATAAAGTGGATAAAGACGGCGATAATCAATGCCGAATTTGAGTTGCTGCCGGCCACGACTGAGCGAAAAATTGTCGACGAAGTTGAGCTGTCGTTGGAGATTATTAACGTTCTTACCGATTACGAGATTCGTATTAGCTCCCTGACCCAGTTGGAACTGAAAGCCGGCATCGTTGGCAGGCTGAGTCGACAGTGAATTCGATAAAGGAATCGCGGGAATCGCGCCGCCAAAATCATCCAGTAGAAAATCGGTAGCTCCTTGCGCGCGACTCCAATTGGTTCTTAGCTCATTGATAGCATTTGTGCCCAGTGAAAAAGTTGCGCCAACGGTCAATGTCTGCGTGTTCATTTTGACGCGTGCAAGATTGTTAAGACTTTGCGCCAGACTGGGATTCACAACTGGTTCGCCACTGAAGCCGGGAACAATGGTGCTGCCCCGTTGTGTCGTGGCTGAATCTGCATAACTGTAGCGAGCGAACAACGTCAGTCGTTGACTGGGTACAAGATCAATGCGAACACTCGCAGCGTTCAGATTCGACGGATCAGAGTAACCTGCCGAAAACTCGGCCAGACCAGCTCCTGTTTCAGGACCATTCGGGATCGGAAATGCGTTCAGAAAAGATCTAATCGAGGCAGGTGCGGCCAGGCGAGACGAGAGAGATGGCACTTCGGTAATCGCGAACTGCGGTTGTCGTAACCGCAGACCTTCGAATGACCCAAAAAAGAAAGCCGAGTCTTTTTGTATTGGCCCGCCCGCGACTGCGCCAAAGTCGTTTTGTCTAAAACTTGCTCGAGGTAGACCGCGACTATTGGCGAACCAGTCGTTTGCATCCAGCGCGTCGTGACGAAAGTAATTGAATGCGCGCCCGTGGATGTTGTTAGTACCCGAACTCGTGATAATCGAAATCTGGGCGCCGGGAGTACGGCCGAACTCCGGAGCGTAAGTGGACGTTTGAATCTTGAACTCCTGCAAAGAATCGACTGACACCAGGCTGCTCGTGGTGCCGGTGGCCGTTAGTGCGGGTAACGATCCAACCGCCGACTGACCCGGTGCGGCGCCGGCACTCACACCGATATTTGCGCTTACACCATCGACCATGAAGTAGTTCGCATTGGCTCGCTGACCGTTAACGCTAAACTGGCCCTGTTCACTGAAAGTAGAACGCGATATCACTACTCCGGGAGCGAGTTCAAAGAGTGATTGAAAGCTGCGTCCGTTCAAGGGCAGGTTCGATACAAAGGCTCGATCGATCACTGTGCTTACTGACGGTGAATTTCGTACCTCGGAGAATTCAACGATAGTGGTCACTGATTCTCCGATTTGACCGACTTTGAGTTTGATTCGGAGCGACAGTTGATCGCCGGTGTTGAGAGTTACATTTCTGACTTCGACCGGGGTGAATCCAGGGCGTTGTACAGTAACGTTATAACGGGCAGGTGGGAGTACGGGGATGACAAATGATCCTGTTTCGTTTGTGACACCGTGGCGCAGTAAAGCCGTGTCGAGATTAAACACGGTGATTTCGACGGCGGGAACTACAGCGCCTGCCTCATCGATTACGATCCCACTTAGTGTGGCGCTGGACGATTGGGCCGTTACTGGCGCGCAGCAAAAGAGAAGGACCAGAGTGAGTGCCAGCCATGAGGGTTTTTGTCCCAACAAAATCACCCGTAATTGTTCCGCACAAAACTCAGTGACCACTCTTCTCTGTGTCTTTGTGTCTCTGTGGTGAGTATAGTTGTGAACTAGTTAACCACAATACACAGAGACACAGAGATTCAGTTGGAGGTTAGTCGCTGAATCTCTCTCGCCAATTGTTCAGCCTCGGCCAGCGATTGCCACAATTCAACGGAAAACGCTGCCGATCCGGAGTTTCCTTCAGCAACTGTGAACGCCCTGCGAATTATATCGTCATTCCTGAAGCTGATTCGGAGCAACCTAGCGCTGGCTTCCTGAACACTGCCGGTGTTAGCGGCAGCAGTAGCAGAACCGGCAGCGGGATAGATGCGTCCGAGGTCATTGCGTACTGCAGCGACTGAGCGTTGATACCCTGTTATCTGCTCATGGATCATGCTGCTCCATTTTTGCCGCGTGTCGGGAGATAGTGACTGGACCTCAGTCGCTGAAAATCGTTGCACCAGCTTTTGCAGTGCCGAGGCACGCAAAACCGCTTGTCGCGAATTACTCATCACGGCTTGCGTGAACGTTCTTATTTCAGTGTCAACGGCATCCGCAGGCACGCGTCTCATGAAGTATGTTCGCAGTTCACTATCAGACGGTCCGCTACTGTCTGCGACTTCAATTTCGCGATCGACTTTGGTTTGACTCGTTGTATCGACTTTACGTGCCGCTTCAGCGACAGTACTAACGTCGATGCGCACAGCGGGATTGTTACGAACAGGCTCGAGGGCCTGAAGAATCTCTGCCTTCCGAGATTGCGTTTCCGTGACAGCTTCGACGCGAAGTGCTCCACCAGGAGTTCTCGACACGCTAATCTGCTCGCCGAGATTGGCTTTGATGCGATTGAGCAGGTAGGTCACTTCAATTTCCAGTTCGACGGACGCCACTGCTTCAGGAGTGCTAACCGTTTTGCTGTCCCCATGTTCGGGAGATCTTAAACTGATACTTGCATTCCCGAACTCTTTATCAGGCTCGAACGCGCTCTGCGGAGCCGCGTTGAGTGACCTCTCTTCGAATCCCGTTTCAACAAAGTGGACCTCGGTCGTTACTCCGTTCTGATTGAGTATCAAAGTCTGCTCCACGGATCGTGTCGACTGCTTGTGAATGCGCAGCGTCGCGTGCGTAATTACTGCTGGTTTGTTGGCGTTGTAGGTCAGCAGATAACCCGTCTGGTCTTCTGTGACAACAATGGAGTCGGAGTTCTTCAGCAGGGCTCTGAAGCTCCTGGCCGAGAGATCTAATCGCCAATATTCCCCGGCTTCGATAATTGCGTCTGCGGCTAGCCCGGCGGAAAGTCGAGACTCTGGCGATCTCCCCGGTTGATAAATTGTTGCCGCGCCGTTCGTTTGACTCCATTCACCTTTGTTCAATGTTCCAGCCGCGTCGTAAAGCCGCCGTGAAGTCTCTTCAAGTTTGGCGCTATGCCAGATCTCGATTCGTTGTTTGATTAGTTCTGCACGGTCTGAACGGCGCGTTTCCAGGCTCAGAGTTCGATGAGTTGCGATATCAGCGTTTTCAAGGATTGTAGTTTCCACTCTTGTCGTACGATCGAGCAGTTCCGCTGCTGTGACAAGAGGAACGGAGAAGCGTACAAACAGCAAAACGGTTATCAGAATCAGTGCGACGGTTGCAGTGATTGCGGCGGGATTCAGCACGAACCGGAAAGCCTGTTTGAGTGAATCAAGAACTTTGCTGATTGTGCCTGCCAATGAGCGCGTCGGCGAAGCTGTGACGAGTCTTGGTGAAGCAGTTTCAGCTTGCGAGACCGCTGACAGATCGCGATAGACAACCTCGACCCGCGGTCTCGTTTCATCGAGATCGACCGACAAATCGAGGCGTCGATCATCACTGAATGCGATTCCGGAACAGAGAACTCCCGACAACGGCTGGTCCGTTAGCGAAACCATCAGCAGTAGGGTTTGCTGCTCGCTCAGTACTTCAATGAACTCGATCTCCTGGAGGTCATTGAGACTGAGAATTTGCGTGCAGCTATCAGAAGTTACCAACTGTTCGGCTGCGACGTTACCGTTAATGGAGATCCTGAGTGATTGTGGTCGCTGCTCCAGTACTTGTTGAGCACGCCGTCTGAACTTATGAATTTGCTCTTCCGCTCCAGCACCGCCCCCATCACCATCGCCATCGTCGCCATTGTTATCTTTGCCACCGCCAGTCGGTCTGTTTCTGTTGCGAGGTGGCTGATCGTTTCCGATTGTGTCTGTGGGAAATCGATCGGCCAATGGGGGGAGGTTCAGGATCTGATTTATTTCGTCCAAACATTCAGAACAACTAACCAGATGGCCCAGCGTGGCATGATCCAACTTACCTGTTCGACTGTAGAGTTGCTTCAGTTCACTTACGTGCAAACAAGTTCCTTGCCTTGAATCGAACACTTGTTGCCGAAGTTCCTGCAGGAGTTGATCCACAGGCTGGACGAAACCCGTCTTTGGTGCCGGAATCGTAGTTTCTGCTGGTTTAAGTAAGAAGCGCAGTTGCGTGGGGTTTTGCAGGAACTGCCGTGCTTCGTTTCTCGCAAGGCGGAGTCGTTCTTCCACGGCTTCACGAGTGCACTTCATCACGAGCGCGATCTCACGCGGAAAGTAGCCGTGCAGGAATCGCAGGATCAAAGCGCTACCCGCCTTGGAACTTTCCTTTCGGATGGAAGCGTAGTGACAAACTTGCCGCAAATCATCCTGGTACCGAATCAGTTCTCGCGGATCGGCAGCGCGCAGACTACTCTCGGCAGAGTCGAAGTCAACTACAGAAAGTGATTGAACCTGACTGTTGGCGCGCCTCCGCAGTTGCGAGATATTGAGGTTGTACAAGGTGCGGTATAGATAGCCGTCGAGGTTGGTAACAGCGTCCAGATTTGGCTGCGCGTGGACTAACTGAACATAAAGATCGTGAACGAGATCTTCGGCTCGTTCACGATCATTCTGGGTCAGTTTGAGGGCCCAGCCGCAAAGGCGCACGTATTTCGTGAGGAAAACCTCCTCCTGTGGGTTGGTGTGCCTTGCTATCTTTGCGGGACTGGCCATAACCCTTTCTAAGTAGACGCCGTTTTGCGGTGAGAACCCACGAAGAATTTTCGCTCAGACGAAATTTTGGGCTTGACTGAGTCTGTGAAGTATACAGGTTACGACTCTTTGTTACAGGTTACAGCCGCCAGCGCATCAATCTATCCCCAACTATTCAGCCTGGTTTTCGCTGTTCCGTTGTCACAAGTTGTCGCAGACGACAAACGGCAGACCCTTGAGTCTGCCGTAAGTGTTTGAAATAAATGGTGAGCCGAGCAGGGCTCGAACCTGCGACCCGCTGATTAAGAGTCAGCTGCTCTACCAACTGAGCTATCGGCCCGTTCGTTGAACGCGGAAAATTATACGTGCGCGTTGGGGAGTGTCAAGCAAGTGAAGTTCTAAACAGGAATCGCCCGCTCGATGTGAACAACCACGCTATGACAATTTAGCACGCTAACCAATCTCACTTGCTCGCCGCCGCACAGTTACTCTCTGCCAACAACTTCTGTACTGCGTCAATCAATCCATCAATATCCGGCTTCGCTACATACGCTGCCGCACCCGCCGCGATCGCTTCGCGGCGATGAAGCTCGTATGCGTCACCACTGTAGAAAATGCACGGCACTCCAGGCGAGATTTCCTGCAAACGCCCGCACAACTGCAACCCCGTCGCGTCGGGCAGACGACGGTCCAAAACGTAAAGGTCAAACTCCTTTTGCTCGGCCAGCTTACAGGCCTCTTCCATCGTTCCGGCAGTCTCTACTTCATAGTCTTCTTTGGAGAGCAACAGTTCGAGCATCTCGGACGTGTCGCGATGATCATCCACACAAAGAACGCGACATTTGGAATCTGCCACAGGGGAACCCTCCTCGTTGCCATACTTATTGGCTCCAGGAACCGCGGAGCCTTAGGGTGCGTCGGATTATAGTCGATTCTGGAAGGCGAGGGAAATTGGCGGTTTGATTAAGATAACCTCGGTAATTCGGATCGTTCACCTTTCTTGCGATCCAAGTACCAGACGCGGTGGGCAGCCCTCCTGTCCACCGCAAATCAATCCATTTTCTGATTGAACGGCGACGGATTTTTCAT
>DATEHX010000442.1:0-3050 GCA_035279345.1 Pyrinomonadaceae bacterium
AACCGCGACGAGTGCGTTGTATTCAGCTTCTTCGATGTTTGCGGTGAGCACTGCTTGTGGCGTGTACCGCGCAACGTCGAGCGAGAGCGTGCGGACCGTCTTGCCATCGCCGGGTAGTAATCTGAATGCGAGCAACGAAGGCGATTGGCGGCTTGCGATCAGTTGGCCCAACTCACCGGCTTCGGCTTCTTCCAATCCATTCGGCTTTCGATCCTTGATCTCGCCGGCGCCGAGCACTTCCACACCGACTCCACCAGTCTCACGTTCAACCGCCGGCAGGCGAATCAACGGAACGTCAAGCTTACCGGCGCGCGGAATGCGCAACTCGCCACTCAACGTAAACTTCACGTTCGTTTGCACAGGTTCGATAAACGAGACTTGCAGATCGCGATTCTTCACGTCCCAATCAGCCACCATCGCGCCCGACACTTGATTGATCGTGAACTGCTCCGGCAGTTCGACGTGAACGTCCTGCGCCACGCCCTGCAACACGTCGAGCTTTACTTCAGCACTGACCTGTGTCGCGTCTTCGCCGAGACCGACGAGTTGCGTGATCGCGCCGCGCATTCTGAGTGGTTGATTCAAACGCGAATCGTCGACCTTGCGGCGCCACGCGAACGTAAGCGGCTCGTTGCCTTTCCCGTTCGCGACCCAGCGGCTTCCAGTTGCTGATTCCGAATGTTCGAGCAGCAGTCCGCCGGTGATGCGAACGTCAACGCCTTGCCTGACGAGTTCGATCTTTGCGTGCGAAACAGCGGAGTTACTGACGGGTAGTTGCAGAATGTCTGTGCCCGCGACCGTTGTCACCGGCGCGACGATCTTCAAACTCAACACGGAGCGTCCGGTCTTCGACAACAACAGATCGAGCAGTCCAGGTCCCTTGTCTGCCGGCCGCGTGACGAGACTGACGGGTTTGCCGTCGAGCTGTGCGTCGCGCACCATCAAACCTCCGGGCAGCGGCACACGCACCCAACCGTTCTTGATCACGTCAACGGTCAAACGAGCTTCACCAGTCGCGAGATCGCCGTCAATCTTGAGGTCGTAGTCGATACGCGAGAGCGTTGCTTCGACGGGAGGCGGCGCTGGTTCAGGGTCGGCCGGCGAGGCGGCTTGTTTGAGCGCGGTGTATTCAGAGACTTGCAGAACAACCCATCCGTCAGAGGTGGCGGCAGTTTGCGCACTAGCCGGCACTCCGCCGGCAAGTGCGATGGCAATAAAGACAAACTGCCACACGAACAGACGTAGACGGTCCATTGGAACTTTCTCCTTTGCAGAATGTGCTTTAGTTTTGGGAAGACCGTGGCGAGAAATCCGAATGCCGCGCGGTATGATGCAGGGGAATTAAAGAAAGGTGTCCGAGGAAATGAAGCCTACAGAAAAGCCGCGCGTGAAGATCTGTTGCATTCAGAGCATCGCTGAGGCGTGGATGGCGATCGAGCACGGTGCTTCGGCGGTCGGCCTCGTGTCGGCGATGCCGAGCGGTCCGGGTCCGATTCCTGAAGAACTGATCGCTGAGATTGCGGCGAAGGTTCCGCCGGGTGTTAGTTCGTTTTTGTTGACGTGCCAGCAGGACGCGGATGCGATTGTCGATCAGCAGAGACGTTTGCGTGTGAACACGATTCAGATCTGCGATCGTTTGCCCGAAGGAAGTTATCGACGTTTGCGTGAAGCATTGCCGGGTGTTGCGCTGGTGCAAGTGGTCCACGTCACTGGTCCGGAAGCGGTGGACGAAGCGATCCTGATCGCACCGGAGGTTGATGCGATCTTGTTGGATTCGGGAAACCAGTCGTTGCCGATCAAGGAACTCGGCGGCACCGGACGCACGCACGATTGGCGTTTGAGTCGGGCGATCAGAGAAGCGATCGATGTGCCGTTGTTTTTAGCGGGTGGATTAAAACCGGAGAACGTCGCGGAAGCGATTCGAGAAGTGCGGCCGTTTGGAGTTGATGTTTGCAGCGGTCTGCGGATCGAGGGTCGACTCGATCCGCAGAAGCTCGCTGCTTTCTTTCAGGCCACAGAATCCGTGGCTAAAACGTCAACCTCACTGCTAACTGCACCTGCCGCGGATCGCCTACGCCCTGACGCAAGAAGCCGTCGAAGTTGAAGAGACCGGGCGTGACGAGCGGGTTGATGTTGTTGGCGTTGTTGAAGGTATTGAACATCTCGACGACCGGAATCAGCGAGAAGCGTTCGTTGAGTTTGATTGGCCGTTGAATGCGCCAGTCAAACGAGAAGTATTGATTGTCTTTCCGCGCGGTATTGCGATTGGTGGCCGTGCGCGCGCCCGGTGTGATCGGTTGCGCGGTGCGGCCTTGAACGCGGAAGTTACCTTCGAAACCCCAGCCCAGTTCGATAAACGTAAACAAGTTGAACCGGTGACGGATGTCGCGATCTGAAAGCGCGTAGTCAAGCTGAAGGTTGTTGATGTCAAACGCGCGATCGGTAAACGGATCGCGTTCGTTTGAATCGTCGTCTTTGTCTTTCGCGAGTGTGTAGTTCCACTCGAGTTGATAACGGCGGCTGAAACGCTTTCTCATGCCGATCGTAAAGCCGTCGTAAACGGATTTGCCAACCGAACTCGTCACCATCGTCTCACCGAGGAACGGTGAGAAGAAGTTGTTACGGTTGACGTTGAGAAAACGAGTAAGGTGGACGGCTTTCGAATGGATGTAGTCCATATAGAGCGACCAATCGGTGGCCACTTCCTGTTCGAAGCCAACGTTGACAGTGTAGATGCGCGGATTTTCATAGTCGCGGCTAAATACGCGCACGCCGCTGAAGCACGGAAACGGATTGCTGACCCCGCCGGAAACGCAGGGCGTCACAGTTGACGGCGGCGTTACGACATTGGGCCAAACCGGAGTAACACCGGCGATCGTTTGCTGCTGGACGCCGTTGGTCGTTATCGAACCGACTTGCGAGAGCATGTTCTGCCGCGCGTAGAAGATGCCCGCGTTTGCGCGTATCACAGACGTGCCTTTTTTAGAGACATCCCACGCGAAGCCGAGCCGCGGTTGCCACTCATTCTTCTGATCCGGCAACGTGCCGTC
>DATEHX010000443.1:0-7749 GCA_035279345.1 Pyrinomonadaceae bacterium
CAGTATCCACCAATCGCCAGAGCAGCACACGCAGCGGGCACCGTTGTGGTCCAGGTGCTGATTGATGAAAACGGCAGCGTGGTTTCCGCGAAGGCCGTTTCCGGTCACCCATTGCTTCAGGCGGTAGCTGTGGCAGCGGCGCGCCAGGCAAGATTCTCCCCAACTAAGCTTTCGGGGCAGCCAGTTAAAGTTACCGGAGTGATCCAGTACAACTTCGTGGCTCAATAACTGCGGAGAACGTTTGTCGTGTCGCCGCGGTTATCGTAGGTCGTCCCGGCTTCTCTGCTTGCTATCAAACTAAATAAACCTTTTGGAGGGGTTCACCGTGACAATGCTAATGAGTATTTTTGGAACCAAGATCCTCGGACTTTTGGTGCTGTTGCAGGACGCGGCAGCCACCGCCAGCCCGGAGGGTGGCGCAGCCGACCACTTCACGCTGACGGAAATGGTCAAGAACATGGGCGGCGTCGCTATCGCCGTCGTCATCGTGCTGCTCATCATGTCGGTCTATTCGATCGCCATCATGGTTGAGCGCTACCTGACCTACTCCGCCGCCAAGAAGCAATCGCGCGAGTTTGCACCACGCGTCGCCCAGGCGCTCAAGAACGATCGCATTGAAGAGGCGATCAATATCAGCGACAAGCATCGCAAATCGCACCTGGCGATGGTCGTCAGCAGCGGCTTGCAGGAGTTTCGCGCACACGAACAATCGTCAGACATCTCCGGCGACGAGATCGAAGCCTCGAAGCGCGCGCTGCAACGTGCAATCGCGATCAAGACGGCTGAATTCAAACGCGGACTTTCGGGTCTCGCGACGATCGGTTCGACCGCCCCGTTCGTGGGTCTGTTCGGAACCGTGTTCGGCATCATCAACGCTTTCCGCGGCATGAAGAACGCGGAGTCGGCCGGTATCGCGGCAGTCGCCGGCGGTATTTCGGAAGCGTTGTTTACCACCGCTCTCGGTTTGCTCGTGGCGGTGCCCGCGGTGTGGCTGTTCAACTACTTCACCGGTAAAGTCGACGGCTTTGTCGTCGAGATGGACAACTCGGCTTCTGAACTGGTCGACTACTTCATCAAGAACCGCACGAAGCAGTTGAAGGCTTAAGTAATACGCGCGTCACAAACGCGGGAATGGTGAACCCCGGGTGCGGCGCTGGAGCGGACGGGTCCGTTCCTCCAAAGCCGCACCGGCGCGGTCGCCGGTCATAAAAAGGAGATTTTGTTATGGGAATGTCAGGCGGTGGTGGTGGCGGTGGTCTTCAGTCGGAGATCAACGTTACGCCGATGGTCGACATCATGCTCGTGCTGCTGATCATCTTCATGGTGGTCACACCGTTCCTTCAGCAGGGTATTACAGTGGCCCTGCCCAAGAACATGAACAATCCGGACGTCGATCCGCGAATCATTAAAGAGTCGTCGATCGTGATCTCGATTCCCAATGACGGCGAGTACTACCTCGGTAAACAAAAGTTGCAACGAGAGCAGTTGAACGAGAAGGTCGACCGGCTGTTGGAAGGAATCAAGAACGAGCAGGATCGCATCGTTTACATCAAGAGCGGCGTTGGCGTCAGCTACGGTGACGTAGTCAATGTCATCAACGAAGTCCGAAAGCTCGGAGTCGACAAGATCGGTCTCGTGGCCGACAAGAAGAAGGGCGGCGCGGCTGCGGCTAAGCCTTCGTAAACGGTTAATAGAACCAGGAGAAATTTCAGATGTCGATGGGTGGTAATTCAAAAAAGGGCAGTACTACTGCCGAGCCCTACATCAACGTTACCCCGTTGATTGACGTTTTGCTCGTGCTGCTGATCATCTTCATGGTGGTCACGCCGCTGAAGCCGAGCCGGTTCCAGGCCGACATTCCGACGCAGCGCGATCCGAATGAAGACCTGAGCCAGCTAAAGCCCAATCCGCTGACACTCGTGGTCTCGATTGCGCCGGACCTCTCGATCAAGCTGAATCAGGACAATATGGGCTCAGTGAATGACCCTTCAGCTTTGGCGCAGAGACTGGTGCTCGTTTTCGCGCAGCGGAAAGAGCAACGCGCTTATAAGATTGGTATGGAAACGCGGACGGACTTGAAGGAAGAAGATCGTATCGAGAAAACGGTCTTCGTGAAAGCGCCGCGATCGTTGCGCTACGGCGACGTCGTCAAAGTCATTGACGCGATCAAAGGCGCCGGCGCAAATCCGGTCGGTTTGCAAGTTGACGATCTGCCTCAGTAACTAATTGGAGTCACGGTAAATGAAACTCGCTCAGACCAGGATCGTCATTATCATTGCCATTTGCACTGTTTTGGCGGTCCTTGTTGCCACCAGCTCCGGGTGCGGAGTCATTAATAGAATCAGATCCAAGAATCAATTAAACGAAGCCGCGCGTTCCTATCGCGAAGGCAATTTTGTCGAAGCCGAACAGCATTCGCGAAGAGCGGCGGAACTGGATCCGAATAACAAGACGGCGCCCATGTTCATCGCGCGCACGATTCACGCGCAATACCGTCCGGGCGTCCAGACACCGGACAACGTTGCCAAGGCCCAGGAAGCCATCCAGGCTTATCAGCAGATTTTGGATAAAAACCCGAGTGACGACGAAGCTTACAAAGCGATCGCCTATCTCTACGGGGCAATCAAGGACAACGACAAGCTCAAACAGTGGATTACCGCTCGCGCCACCAACGACGCAGCGGAACCGACGAAGCGAGCCGAAGCCTACGTTGTACTCGCCAGCAAGGATTGGGAGTGCTCGTTCCAAATCACTGAAAGCACGACAAACAAGGTCACCACCGTCGATCAAGCCAGCAACAAAGCGACGATCTCCTATCGCAAGCCTAAGGATCAGAAGGAATTCGATCAGGCCCAGATGTGCGTGAAGCAGGGGTTGGCTGAGGCGGAGAACGCGATCAAGTTTGATCCGAACAACGAGTCGGCCTGGTCTTATAAGACCAACCTGCTGCTCGAAGCTTCGAAGCTGGCCGAGATGGAAGGACAAACGGACGCCAAGGCCCAGTATCAGAAAGACTACGAAGCCGCTTTGAAACGCACTACCGAGTTGAGTGCGGCCGCTGAAAAGCGGAAGGAAGAAGAAGCGCGGCAACAGGCTTCGCCGGCAGTAAGCCAGTAGGTTTTCCCGCAAAGCCGCAAAGGCGCAAAGAGAGAGTAGGATCTGGACCAAGTTCTGTCTCTCTTGGCGCCTTTGCGTCTTTGCGGGAAAACGTCTTTGCCTTTGTTATACTTTCAATGTTGAAATGATCCGGATCGAAGATATTGTCGAGAAGGTCGCCGCCAATCACCCGCAGGCAGACCTCGATCTACTCCGTCGCGCCTACCTTTTCTCCGCAAAAGAACACAAGGGCCAGAAGCGCGCGTCGGGTGAGTCGTACCTCGTGCACCCGCTCGAGGTGGCCAACATTCTCGCCGACATGAAGCTCGACGAAGTGTCGGTTGCGACGGGGTTGCTTCACGATGTCGTCGAAGACACGCTGGTCGATCTCGATACCATCCGGCGCTTCTTTGGCGAAGACATCACGCACCTCGTCGATGGCCTGACGAAGATTGCGCAGATCAGCAATATCTCGCGCGAGGAACAGCAGGCGGAAAACGTCCGCAAGATGTTGCTGGCGATGGTCGACGACGTCCGCGTAGTGCTTGTTAAGCTCGCCGATCGGCTGCACAACATGCGCACGTTGCAGTATCTGAATCCGGAAAAGCGCAAGCGCATCGCCGAAGAAACGATGGAGATCTTCGCGCCGATTGCGCATCGGCTCGGCATGGGTAAGTTGCGTGGCGAGCTGGAGGATCTCGCGTTTCGACACCTGCATCCGGAAGACTATCGCGAGCTCGCCGAACAACTCGAAAAACGGCGTCCGGAGAATGAAGCGTTTCTGAAAGGTGTCACGGCACGTATCGAGGAGAAGATGAACGAAGCGGAAGTTCCGTTCGTGCTTGTCGAAGGGCGCGTCAAACGGCTCTACTCGATCTGGAAAAAACTGCGCGCGCAGAAGATTACTCTCGATCAGGTTTACGATCTCGTTGCCGCTCGGATCATCACCCCAAACGAGATACGTCATTGTTACGCGGCGTTGGGCGTCGTGCACAACAACTGGAAACCGGTGCCGGGCCGAATCAAAGACTGGATTGCCACGCCGCGCGACAATCTGTATCAGTCACTCCACACCTCGGTTATCGGTTCCAACCTGCAATCGTTTGAAGTGCAGATTCGCACGGAAGAGATGCACCAGATCGCTGAGGAAGGTGTAGCCGCGCACTGGAAGTACAAAGAAGGGAAACGCGGCGCGCGCGAGGACGATCAGGCTTTGGCAGCACTGCGATCGCTCGTCGAGTGGACTCAGGAGGTTAAAGATTCCAAAGACTTCCTCGACTCGCTGAAGCTCGATCTTTATCCCAAGGATGTTTATGCGTTCACGCCGATGGGCAAAGTCATCCAGTTGCCGCGTGGCGCCACGCCGGTCGACTTCGCCTACATGATCCACTCGGAAGTGGGAAACACGTGCACCGGCGCGCGTATCAACGGCCGCATGGTTCCGCTGCGCACGCAGATTCAGAACGGCGACGTAGTGGAGATCGTCACCACCACCAACTCGCATCCCTCGCGCGACTGGTTGAACTTCATCGTTACTTCGCGCGCGCGTAATCGTGTGCGTCACTGGGTCTCGGAGCAGCAACGCACCGAGTCGATCGAGATCGGCCGCAAGCTGTTTGAGAAAGAAGCCACGCGTTTCCAACTCTCGCCGAAGAAAGTGTTGAGCGATTCAGATGGCGATATGAAGCGCGTTGCGAGTGATTACGGCTACGGGCGTGTTGACGATCTGCTGGCGGCGATCGGTTACGGCAAGCTGGTGCCGCGAAACGTGATCTCGAAGTATCTCGGACCGGAACAGTTCGAACAGCTCGACAAACAGAAAGAATCGCGTTTGCGCAGCGGCGTTCGTGCGGTCAAGCGTCTGATCCGGCTGGGCGATGATTCGATTGTTGTGCGTGGTATCGACGATCTGATGGTGACGCGTGCGCGTTGCTGCAATCCGCTGCACGGCGAAGAGATCATTGGTTATGTGACACGCGGTAAAGGTGTCGCGGTGCACACGACACGTTGCAAGAACGTGTCGCAACTGATGGTGAACCGCGAGCGCATTGTGGAAGTCGAGTGGGCGGGGCGGCCGGAGAAAACCGCTTATGCGGTGAAGTTGTTGGCTATAACTGAAAACCGTACCGGAATGATCGCCGGCATTACCGGCGCCATCTCCGATATGAAAACCGGCATCCGTGATGCACGCGCGTCAGTCGCTTCGGATGAACGCGGTCACATTGAAGTCACCGTGGAAGTGTTCGACGTAAAGCACCTCGACAAAGTGATCGGATCTATCAAAGGTGTTCCCGGCGTTTTGGACGTTGAGCGCATGCAAGGTGCGGCCTAATCTGCTAGAATCCCGCCTTTGCTTACTGTGAGAGAACGCATCCAGACAGACAAAGCACCGGCAGCTATCGGCCCTTATTCCCAGGCGATTAGGGCGGGCGGCTTTGTGTTCGCTTCCGGCCAGATACCGATCGATCCGGCCACGGGCGAGTTCGTCACAGGCGGCATTGCCGAACAAACCGAACAGGTTCTAAAGAATCTCGCCGCATTGCTCGAAGCGTCGGGCAGTGGGCTCGACAAGGTCGTGAAAACCACCGTTTTTCTCGCAGACATGAAAGAGTTTGCGCAGATGAACGAGGTTTATGCGAAGTATTTTACGGATACGCCACCCGCGAGAGCGACCGTTGCGGCAGCCGGACTGCCGCGCGACGCGCGAGTGGAAATCGAAGCGGTAGCGTTGCTTTCAGAATGAAAACAACCGGCGACTGAGCGTACGCCGGTTGGAGGTTGACAAGTAGATTCGGGTGGACGCGTTAAGCGGCTTTAGCGACTTTGCCGGCCTTGATGCAGGTAGTGCAGACCTTCATCCGGCAAGCCCCGCCCTCCGGCTTCTGTACGCGAATCGACTGCAGATTCGGATCGAAGCGCCGAGGGGTGCGATTATTCGCGTGCGAGACATTGTTGCCGAACTGAGGGCCCTTGCCGCAGACTTCGCAACGTTTAGCCATTGTTTTCAACCTCCTAGTTTACAAAACCGAGATTTATAGCAATAGATTTCCGGGTCGTCAAGCGGGCGACTGCGACACAGAGAATGTAAAGGAGCAGAGTTAAAGTGCGCAAAATTGGAAAAGTCTTCGCTGTCACGTGCCTGGTAGGCGCCGGCTTGATCATCGCTGGATGTTCGGGTGGTGGTGCGGCAACCAGCGACAACCAGGTGGCTGCAACCGTTAATGGCCGCAACATCATGATGCAGGAAGTCGAGCGGAGCGTTAACAGGCAGGCAAACGGTAACCCCGCGGCGTTGTCACAATTGGCGTTGGCGGGAGCCCGTCTCAGCGTGCTCGATAGCCTGATTAAACGTGAAGTGCTGTTTCAACGTGCGGAGCGGGAAAAAGTCCTGCCTACTGAAGCACAGATCGACGGCGCGATCGCGCAGCAAAAAGAGCAGACCGGTATGACGCAGGAAGACTTTGAGAAGAGTCTCAAAGCGCAGAACATGTCGATCGAAACCCTGCGCGAAGAAGCCCGGAAAGACCTCGCCATCACTGCCCTGCAGGATAAGTACAGTGGCAAGATCACCATCAACGATCGCGAAGTTGAAGACTTTTACAATGGCAATCGGGACCGGTTCAAGAATGAGCGCGGCGTGGCGCTCTCCATGATCGTAGTCGATCCGGCCGACAATAGTGCGGGCGGCATCGGCGTTGACGATGCGAAGAACGAAGCCGACGCGAAGGTGAAGATCGACAGCATCTACCAGCAGTTGCAAGGCAAAGCTGACTTTGCCACCGTCGCTCGCGCCAAGAGCGAAGATGTTCAATCGCTGCGCTCCGGTGGCGACATCGGTTTCATCTCGGAACAGGAGTTGAAGAACAGCACTTTTCCGCCGGACCTCGTTTCGAATTTCCTGGGCTCGATGCAGGTAGGCGACTACACCCAACCGACGTTCTTCGGTGGGAAGTGGTACATCTTCAAGCTCGCTGAGAAGCGAACGCAGACGGAGAATCTCACGCTCGAGAGTCCTGGCGTGCGCCAGCAGATCACGCAGGTTCTAACCAATCAGCGCAAGCAGATTTTGAATGCAGCGTTGCTTGAGGTGGCGATCAACGACGCGCGAATCGTCAACAATCTCGCGGCAAACATGCTGAACAACCCCGGCAACCTGGGCCTGCGTCCGGCGGGTCAAGCCGCCACTCCGGTGCCGCAACTGCCACAGGCGCCCGCGGCATCGCCCGCGGCTTCAGCCCCGGCAAGCAACAGCCCGGCGGCGACGAGCTCGCCAGTTACAGTGAGACCCGCGAACGGAAACGCAAACGCGAATAAGTAGCAGGACAGGATTTGCAGAATGGACAAGATAGGCTATTTGCCTGAAGCAATCTTGTTAATTCCGTGAATCCTGTCTAATAGCCGATTCCCGAACAGTGCAGTTAGTGGATGCTGTTTCGTCTTTCAGAAGTTCATAAGTCCTACGGCACTCAGGACGTGTTGCGAGGCACGTCCTTGCAAGTCAATCCCGGAGAACACGTCGGACTTGTAGGTCGAAACGGCGCCGGCAAGAGCACGATCTTCCGTCTCGTCAGAACCGACGAGACTGCCGATCGCGGCGATGTCGTGCGTGCGCGCGGCGTAAAGCTCGGCCTCCTGGACCAGCACGTACATTTC
>DATEHX010000444.1:0-15121 GCA_035279345.1 Pyrinomonadaceae bacterium
CACGCTTCGGTATGCGCACCGGGCGCGGCGCGCGCATGACCTCCGCGGCCCCAAACGCGACGGAGGATTTGGACAGCGACTATCGCGGTTTCCTTTCGACCGTCGCGCACGAGTTCTTTCACCTCTGGAACGTCAAACGTATTCGTCCCGACGCGCTTGGGCCATTCGACTACACTCAGGAGAACTATACGAAGCTGCTGTGGGTTGCTGAAGGAATTACCGATTACTACGCTGAAGTTGTTTTGCGGCGCGCCGGCTTGAGTAGTGAAGACGACTTCCTGGAGGCGGCAGGGCGTGCTTTTCAGGGCTTGCAGAACACGCCGGGCCGTTTGGTGCAGAGCGCCGAGGAGGCGAGCTTCGACGCGTGGATAAAGTATTACCGCTCGGACGAGAATTCGATAAACTCGCAGGTGTCGTATTACGAGAAGGGGGCGATTCTCGGACTGCTGCTCGACCTGGAGATTCGCAAACGAAGTAATGGTGCGAAGTCGCTCGACGACGTGATGCGCTATCTTTACACCGAGTTTTTCAAGAAGGAACGCAACTACACGCCCACGGATTTTCAGAAGGCTACGGAGCTAATGGCCGGTTCGAGTTTGGAAGAGTTTTTTGCGAAGTACGTTCGCAACACCGAAGAACTGGATTACAACTCGGCGCTCGCAGCGGCAGGCCTTCATCTCGACACCGGCGTCACGATGACCGAAGCAGGTAAGCCGATCGAACGAGTCTTCTTCGGAGCGGACCTGACGCAACAGGAAGATCGAGTGATCGTGCGGCGCGTATATGCCGGTTCGCCTGCGTACGAACAGGGACTCAACGCGGGCGATCAGATCGTGGCGATGGACAACATGCGCGTGACGCGCGACTTCTTCAACGCGCGCATCGCGGAAAAGAAACCGGGCGATCTGATCAACTTGACGATCTTTCGTTTCGACGACATGAGCACGTTGCTGATCAGGTTGGGCGGGCGCACGGAAGGAATCTACCGCATCACGGCGCTGCCGACTCAAACCGAATCGCAGAAGCAAATTTATCGAGCGTGGTTGGGACTGCGGGCATGAGCGACATAAATTTCCGCATCGAAGATCGCGTCGCGCGCATCACGCTGGCGCGGCCGCCGCTAAACGTCTTGCACATCTCGATGATGGGCGAGGTTTTGGCGGCGCTGAGCGAGTCGGCGCAGCGCGAGGTCGTGGCGATCGTGTTTGACGCGGATAAGTCGTGTCGAGCGTTTAGTGCGGGAGTAGCGATTGAAGAACACGTCGAGGAAACGATCTATCAGATGCTCGACTCGTTCCACGCGATCTTTCGCCAGCTCGAACAGATTGCTAAGCCGACTATTGCGGTCGTTGACGGCGCGGCGCTCGGCGGCGGTTGCGAACTCATCGCTGCGTGCGACATCGTTATCGCGTCGGATCGCGCGCGTTTTGGTCAACCGGAAATCAAGCTCGGCGTGTTTCCGCCGGTGGCCGCGGTTCTCTTGCCGCTCGTGATTGGCGAGAAACGCGCACGCGAACTGATTCTGACCGGCGAGATAATCGATGCGACGGAGGCGAGTCGACTCGGTTTGTGCAACCACGTTGTGCCGCCGGCACATCTCGACGGAAAGTTGCTCGAGGTACTGGCGAAACTACGCGAACTATCGGGTACGTCGTTGCAATTCACGCGGCAGGCGATGGACCTCGGCCGCGGCCGAACGATAGATGCAGCGTTGACCCAGCAGGAAAACATTTACCTTCACGAACTGATGAAGACCGCTGACGCGAACGAAGGTATTAAGGCGTTCATGGAAAAACGCAAACCAGTTTGGCGGCACCGATGAGTTTTACGATCCGATCTTTTTTGGCTTTAATCCTTGCCTCTTTACTGCTGGCCTCGGTCGTCGTGGGCCAAAAGTCAGGCTCTCACTCCAGCCGTGTTCGCGAGTCAATGACTCCCGAAACCAAAGAGCTCGTCGAAAACGCGATCGGCATCGTTTGCACACAAGCCAAGCTCGATCCGCAAAGCAGCGTGGCGATCGATGTGATGCAGGCAAAGCCATCGTTACCGGTCCAGAGTCCGGAAGCGAAAGCCGGCGCCGAACGCGCGCAACGATTACTGCCGGAAGCGAAGAAGTTGGCGATCAATTCACTTAACCAACTCGCCGTCGAATACAAATTGAACAAGTCGCCGCGGTTTCGCTTGCGTCTTCAGCAAGCGATCGCCCGCGTAAGCTCAGTCAAAAGAGTGCGGCCCGACATGGAGTCGCGCGACAATGCTTCAGTCTTTTTGAGCCGGCCGCATGTGATAACGTTCGGCACGATCTTTCTGGCCGGGCTTCGTTCCGATGAAGGAATGATCAGCGTGTTAGCCCACGAACTGATGCACATCGCGGACGGCGACTACGACAGTATGCGGCCGTTGGTTTCGGCAGTGGGAAACAAGGCTTCGGATTTGACCGGCCTCGACATTCACGGGCAGCGTGCGGAGGAAGTCACGTGCGATTTGATCGGCGCGATGGCCGCACGCGCTTATGTCGCGAACACGCCGGGTTACGAATCGATCGCGCGGCGTTTGGCGCGCTCCATTCAACACAACTGTGTTGACGTCGACGAAGGCGACGAAGATCATCTTTCACCGCGCCAAACGATTCAGGCGTTGCTGTCGCTGAATCCGGTGCTCGTGCGGGAGTTGATCAACGATCGTGAGGAACGAACACCAGGGCGTAAATTGTAGAGGGCGAAAGTGAGCCGACTAAAAACGACCGCTTCAGTTCTGCCAATTCTTTTTACGTTAGTTTTCGCCGCCGGCTGCAAATCCGTGATCGAGAGGCAGGACGTGCGCCCTCGCGTGCTGCGCGACGTGCCCGCGCGAAATCTTGCGTATCGTCTTTCGCCGGACATGCCTTTGCCTTCCAATCTCAACACGGACGAACTGCCCGACAAAGACGTAAACGTCGCGAACGCCTTTGCCGCCAAACGCGAAAACGATGCGCTCCTGCGGACGATTGCTTCGCCCGACGGCAAACGGGTGCTGGCGCTTTACAACGCGGACAACGAACCGTCTTCGGCCTTCCGTATCGATCTGTACAACTCCGACGGCGAGTTTCTGCGAAACCTGATTCCGCCCGACCTTTCGTGTCTGTTCCAGGAAACTGTTGCGTGGTCGCCTGACGGACGTTTCATCAATTTCATTGCGCGCAAACGCGTGTCGCCAAGTCCGACTCCGACGCCGCCCAATAAACCCGAACCGGAACCGATACCTTCGCCGGTTGGATCGCCGGTCGCGTCGCCTTCCATCGCGCCGTTGTTTCCGCCAGTCGCAAGTTTCAACACGGAACAGATCTACATCTGCAATCGCGACGGCTACGATCTCAAGCCGCTCACGTCGCGTGAAGGATTGATCTATTTTTACTTCGCGTGGGCGCCCGATAGTCACGCGATGGTCGCGTTGGCTTGTAAGGAAGAAGAGTGGAATGCGCGCGAGCAGCAATACAAATTACCGGCGGGCCGGCCGCGGCTGATCATGCCCGATGGTACTGAACGTTTGCTTGACGATGAATTAACGGATGCGCAGCCGGTGTGGTGTCCGGACGCTTCGAAGATCGCGACTGCTTTTGACACTGATGTGGCGATCTACGACGCGGGTGGGAGCACGCCGACGCAGGGACGCGTCCCGCTTGGCGAGCAACTGATCGCGGCGTCTGTAATTTACGAAGAGAAGAGCAGTACGAAAAAAGCCGGCGCGAATGAGAACGCTGCTGCTTCGCCCCCAACTTCGTCTCCGGCTTCGTCGTCAACTCCTGCCCCGCCACCTTCGTTCAATCCGATCGTTAGGCTTCAATGGCCTTCGCCCGAGATGATCTATTTCCAAACCGCTTACGTGCGCGTGATGCCCAGCGAGACCATCAATACTTTTCAACGCTGGCACCAACTCAACCTCAGCGCGCAAGCCGCGATCCTTAAATGACACGATTTACACGATTACAAGATTACTGCGAACGCACTGTTACTGTTGCGGTTGCTGAATTACCTGCCTGATCGAAAGCACGCGCCTGGAGTTGGTATGTCTTGTTGGCCGCGTTAGGCACACGCCAGTTACAACTGTAAGGCGCGGTCGTGTCAGTACACTGCAAAGCGCCGTTCACACGAAACTCCACACGTGTAACACCGACGTTGTCGCTCGCGTTTGCGGTGATCGTCACGTTTGCTTTACGCGGGACGAGCGCATTGTTTGCCGGACTTGTGATCGAAACAGCCGGCGCAGTAGTGTCGCCGCCACCTGCCTGGAAACCAATCCTGTTCACCGATCCCGCGCCGCGTGCGAGGTAATAAAGAAACCCGTCAGCCGAAACTTGCATATCGACTGGCGATGCGATGCCGGTAGCGAAATTCGACACGGCGTTTCCGTTCGCCGGATCGAGCCGGCGGATCCAGCCGCCACAGAAATCCGCGAAGAAATAGTTACCGACGAAGTTAGCCGGAAACTGCGGGATTTGCGGGTTGTAGAAAGTGCCGCCTGTGATCGCGCACGTGGTCGGATCGTTCATGTAGGCAAATATCGGATCGCGAAAGTTTGCGTTCGGCGGATTACAAAATCCTTCGCAGTTGGGCCAACCGTAGTTCGAACCGGCGATGCCGTCGTTGATCTCTTCCCACGTATTCTCGCCGACGTCGTTGATGAACATCCGCCCCGATCCGTTTTGAAAAGAGAACGTGAACGGGTTGCGGACGCCGAGCGCCCAGATCGCGCGATTGTCACCAGTTGCTGTGTTGAAGAACGGATTGTTAGTCGGAATCCCGCCCGTTGACGTGATGCGCAGGATCTTGCCTAAACGTGTTGCTAACGTCTGTGCGTTCGCGCCGTTTGCATTGTCGCCGACAGCGACAAATAACGTTCCGTCGGGAGCGAAGTGAATCGCGCCGCCATTGTGATTCGTGGCGCCGCTGAGGTTGGGCAGCTCCAGAATGATCGTTTCACTACCGGCGAGTGCAACGTCACCGGAAGCAGTGAAACGGCTGATGCGATTGTGAATCGTTGGCGTCGTCGCCGTGTAGTAGACGTAAACCAGTTGATTCGAAACAAAGTTTGGATCGAACGCGACACCGAGCAGACCGCGTTCACCTTGCGAATCGACGGTGACGGTCAGGAACGGTGTTGGCAACAATGCGCCGTTCTTGATCACCCGAAGCGAACCGTTTTGTTGGCAAACAAAGATGCGGCCATCGGGTGCAAGCGCCATCGCCGTTGGAGTATTCAACCCGCTCGCGACTACCGCATCAGTAAATCCCGCAGGCACCGTTGCTGCATTGACTCCCGCAACGCAGATCGCAATCAAACACAGAGTGAGAAGCAATTTAGCAAATTTCATCCGATCCTCCTGTGGACAAACGTTCGTCGGGCGAGGTTGAAAGTGTTGAGTTGTATCGGGACGCGATGGCGGTGCAACTTGCCATCAATGTGTCGCAAAAGTTTGCCAGCTTTTCGTGATGCGCAGGGAGTTCAAATGGCACACTCTTGGGGCATAGTGTTTGTCTGCGCTTCCAGAGAATCGCAATAAATTCAAATGCAAAATCCAAGTCAAGGGGGACTTTATGACAGCACAACCATTTTCGAATGGAAGGAACTATGCATCCGAACGAGCGGAACCAGGCATGCCCAAGTCGAACGCTAAACGACTTGCGCGTGGGCTTGGCTGGTTCAGCATCGGCCTCGGACTGACGGAACTACTTGCGCCCAGAGCAATAGCGAAGATTTCGGGTGTTTCAAACAAACACACGGGTTTGATACGACTGTACGGCCTGCGTGAAATCGCAGCCGGCGTCACGATTTTTAGTCAACAGAGACCAGCGGCGGGCATGTGGTCACGCGTCGCGGGCGATGCGCTGGATCTCGCGAGCCTCGGCATGGCCTTCACAGCGCCGGAGGCAAACCGCGGCCGCGTCGCTTTTGCCACCGCCAACGTGCTCGCAGTCACGGCGCTGGATTTGATCGCCGCCAAACAACTCAGCACCGGCAATGAAGGCATTCACGCGAAAGCCCATTGCATAGTCAATAAATCGCCTGATGAGGTTTATCGTTTCTGGCGCAGCTTCGAAAACCTGCCGCGCTTCATGAAACATCTCGAATCAGTGGAAGACCTCGGCGACGGCCGTTCGCGCTGGAAAGCGAAAGGTCCGGCGGGAACGAAAGTCGAGTGGGAAGCTACGATCATTGCTGACGTTCCGGGCGAAGTGATCACCTGGCGTTCACTCGAAAACTCCGACGTTGATAACGCGGGTGCAGTGCGCTTTGAAAAAGCTCCTGGCGGACGCGGAACGATCGTGAAAGTGAACATTCAATACAACCCGCCCGCGGGCGTTATTGGCGCGGCAGTCGCAAAACTGTTTGGCGAAGAACCGGAGCAACAGTTGGACGACGATCTGCGCCGTTTCAAACAAGTGCTGGAAGTCGGCGAAGTCGTCGTGTCAGACGCGACGTTGATGGGCACTGGCTATTTTGCACAGAGACCAGCGCGGCCGGCGGATGTTGAGGAACTCGAAGAAGCGGAGTCGATGGAGTCGCTACCGAGTCAGACCGGGACGAACTATGAGCGCACACGCGCAGCGGAAGGAAGGATGTAATGAGAGCAAACTGTTGGTATGGAAAAACCACGATGCGCGTGGAGGACGTTCCCGAGCCGCAGATACTAAATCAACGCGACGCGATCGTGAAGATCAGTTCGACGGCAATCTGCGGTTCCGATCTGCACCTCTACAACGGGTTCATTCCCACGATGCAGAAGGGCGACATCATGGGTCATGAGTTCATGGGCGAAGTCGTGGAAGTCGGGCGAGAAGTGACGAACCTGCGCATCGGCGATCGCGTCGTAGTGCCGTTTCCGATTGCCTGCGGCAACTGCTTCTTCTGTCAGAGCCAAATGTTTTCGCTTTGCGAAAACTCGAACCCGAACGCGTGGATGGCCGAGAAAATGTTTGGCCATGCGGCTTCGGGAATTTTTGGTTATTCACATCTGACCGGAGGTTATGCCGGCGGCCAGGCGGAGTACGCGCGCGTGCCGTTCGCGGATGTTGGTCCGATCAAAGTGCCGGCTCATTTGTCAGACGAGCAGGTGCTGTTCTTGTCTGACATTTTCCCGACCGGCTACATGGGCGCGGAGATGTGCGACATCAAACCGGGCGACACGATCGCGATCTGGGGCTGTGGTCCGGTGGGACAGTTTTCGATTCGCAGTGCGTTTCTGCTGGGAGCTGAACGAGTGATTGCGATCGATGAAGTGCCGGATCGCTTGCGGATGGCGGAGGAGGGCGGCGCGGAAACGATCAACTTCCGCGAACAGAACGTGTACGAAGTGTTGATGGACATGACCGGTGGCCGCGGCCCCGACGCTTGCATCGACGACGTCGGCATGGAAGCACACGGGCCGGCAGCTATCTTTGCTTACGACCGCATGAAACAGGCGATGATGCAGGAAACAGATCGTCCACACGCGTTGCGCGAAGCGATCATGTGTTGCCGCAACGGCGGAACGGTTTCCATCATCGGCGTCTACGGCGGATTCATCGACAAGTTTCCGATCGGTTCGGTGATGCAGCGTTCGCTCACGATCAAGACTGGTCAGGCGCACGTGCAACGCTACATGCGGCCGCTACTGGACATGATCGAGAAGGGCGACATCGATCCGAGTTTTGTGGTGACTCACATCATGAGTCTCGACGAAGCGCCGCAAGCCTACGAATTGTTCAAGAAGAAAGAGGACGGCTGTATCAAGGTCGTGCTCAAACCCGGGATGCACGCGAGTAGCGAGACTATTCACTAACAAACAAAACCATCCACAGATTCCGCGGAATAGCTGTGTAATCTGTGGATGGCTTTATTGCGGACAGGAACTTCGTTTCGGTTGGACGTTAAATGGCATCGGCTCGGAAGTAACGCCGCCAAACCAAAACGTGCCGGTATTGCTCCACCGCTGCCGAAGTTCTTCACCTTCCTGACGTGTGCCCAGCCAGGTTGTAAGAGTTACTTGCAGGACGTGGTTGCCAAATGGGATGGCTCCGAATGGATCGATCTCATTTGATTCATCCTTAGGGAGAATGGAAATCGGCACGGTAACCTGAGCCTGGATAGAACGGTCGGGCTGCAAGACCACAAACTCTCGCGACGGCTTAGCTGAGGTTATATTTCGCGCTGGAGGTGAACCCGCAGTCATCCAGTGAAACTCCCGCTGTGATTCGTAGTTCTTGTTAGCCGCATCTTCAACACTCCTGCTGATCATCGCTTCCGCAACGAGATTGTCACCCCGATAAAGAATAACCGGGTGTTCGCTTACGTTGAGAAAACGCGCCCGCAACGTCAGATGCAATGTGGGATTTTGCTCTTCGGGTTTTTTACAGTAACGGCTTTCAATAATCGTGGTCGTTAGCCGCAACGGCGAGACGGACGCGGCAGTTTGCGGGTTGTTAACAGGAGTGGGACCCGGTGACTTTTGTGGCAGGTTCACCACCAGTACATTGACCCCACTCTGAAAGCAGGTTATGCAGAGGAAAGCCAGGATTTGCAGTTTAGCAATCATCAGAAACAAGCATCCTGCACCTGTTGAGTATGCGCACGATTCAAGGCAGCATCCGCGGCATCAGCCCCAAATTTTCCGCGAACGTGCCCAAGCTCATGCAGCAGAAGCAGCGCGCGGAAATTAGATCCGGTTAGTCCGGTTCCGAAATTGAAAGTCACCCATTTCATCTGGGCCTGCACATAAAGCCTTTGATTCATAAAAGGCCCACTGCTGTTAATGGCGACGCTGCGCGTGGGTAGCGTAGCTGCTCCGGTTACGGTTGCCGATCCATTAACCACTGAGGGTCTTCCAAGATCGCTGAAACCATAGTGGTTGTTATAGAGGGCCTTGATCGCCTCCAGGCGTCCGCCGAATAGTCTGGCGCACTTGCTGTTGTTAACGATACGGTCCCTCGCGTTTTCGAATGCCTGGCGAAATGCATCAATCTGTCCGCTCGAAGCGTTTACGGGTGTCGGAATCGGCGTGAGCGCTATAATTCCCAGCCAGATCTTCATTTCATCCATCCAATCCAGCGGCCTAATCCTTTCGGTGGTGAAAATCCGAACCACGTCGATCTGATCTTGCCATCCGAAAGCTCCAAAGAGGTTCATACTCCGTATCGACTGGATAGCGCCGAATAAGCCCCACGCCAGGGAGGCAAACCCGGCAATGATCCGCACCGGACGTGGTCCAAACTGGGCCAAGAGCCCGAGACCTCCTGTGATTATCATGCCGATGGAAGCTGCTGTAATTGCCGAGCCCGCCACACCAAAGAAGACTGACACCGCGGGAGCCAGCATTAAACCCATAGTTCCGAGCACGATCAAAGCAATCGACACTGCGATGCCGATCCACTTGAATAGTTTTTTCAGGAAACTGAAGAATCCCAGCCCGCTCGGATCCGTGTGGTTAACGGGATCGTTCATGCAGTAAGCATAAAGATTGAGAGTTTGCGGATTCGTTAAGCTGACAACGTTCATGCCGGCCGGATCGACCTGCGTAAACCTTCCCTGCGCTGAATCGTAGTGCCGGTTAATTGCGTAGTCGATACCTGTGACGGCGCTGCGATCGTAAGTAGTAAATCTTCGATTTGTCGATCCGGTGGACTCAGCGGTTAGAGCCGTCCCGAAAGGCAGTGTCACCTGTTCAAAAGAGGTGCCGGTGGCTGGATTTGTAACCAGCCGAGTGCCTAATCGATCCGGATGGTGAAACTGAACTGCTTCTCCACCGCTGCCATTGGGCGTTACTGTGGAAAGCAAACGATCAGCTAAGTAAACATAGTTCTTGGACCAAACGGGTATGGTCGACGCTCCACTTTCGGTGAACTCGGCTATTGGTGTGCCGGATTCACTGGCGAAGTAAGTGCGCACGCCTCCTTCTTCCGCAATCAATCGTTCGTTCGAATTACCGTAGGTGTAGGTCGCTATAACCGTGGTGTTGTCGTCGAGTTTGACCTTCACCAGGCGATTAGCTGCGTCGTATTGAAAGCGTTGTGACGTACTGCCACCGGCGGTCAACGCCCGGACCTGATTGCCCGCGGCGTCGTAAGCAAAGCCGGTGGTCGTGATGCGGTTTGACGCGGTGTTGTACGAGAGCGAGGCATGGCCATCACGCGAGATCTGTGATGACGTATTCCACGCAGCCTTCAGTGAGTCACGCATTTGCTGAATGTGCACCGCCTTCACCGGGGTCGTCCCCGCGGTGAGGGTTGGATCTGTGTAGGAGGTTGGCGCAAGTGCCAAGGCAGCTCTTGCTTCTTCCAAACGCGTGCGCATTTCAGTTATGTGTGACGCTTTAATCAACACTCCTGCGCTCACGGATTCGGCCCATGACACCGTTGCGATGCCCGCTCGTGTTCTGAGGAGATTGATTGCATCGCGTAGTTCGGTGACGTGGAGTGCCTTAACTATAGTCGTACCGGCAACTAATGGATCGTCCGTGAAAGTTGGTGGTCCACCCTGGAAGGGAGCAAGCGTGCTCAGATTGTTTGCGTTCGCGCCTGCGTTTGGATCGCGGAGCGTGAGCGGCGAGTCTGACACTGGCTTGGTCGGATCGTGTAGAAAAGCCGGGAGTTCGAAGGTGTTCTTAGCAAGCAAGTCTCGCGGCGGTTCCGTGGAGCGGCGCTCATTCTTTGCTGAGAAACCGCTGGCCGAAACAGCCGTACGATTGCCATAGCGATCATATGTGTAACTTTGCGTCCAGAGCGGAGAAGCCGATGGACCACCGGTGGCTTGTACCAGTCTGCCCAAAGCATCGTAGTTATAGCCGCGATCTTTGTTGTGATTGAGGTTGTTGAGGAGCTTTTTCAGTTGGCCGGTGCGTTTTCCATTTGCATCAGCGTAGTCATAAGAAAGATTCAGCAACGTTGTGGCGCCACGCATCACCGTCTGACCATCCATCAAGCCTGTCTGCGCGTGATAGGTATAGGCTTCGCTGATCACGTTCGGTCCGGTGCCGACATTGATCGAAGTCAGTTGACTAGCAGCGTTGTAAACAAGACTCGACGCCTGAGTTTGGCCATCGTAAGTCAAGCCACTACTACGGCTGGCAACATCGTAATCGTGGTGCACCAGTTTGCGAGGTGCGCTGCCGTTGCCGTACGAAGCAGGATAGCGCACGTCTTTTGCACGACTCAGTGAGTCGAAGATGTAATCAGTGACAAACGGGTAAGAGGGCCGGCTGGAAAGCGTTAAGGTCTTTGCGCTTACTCGACCTTCGGTATCGAAGGTAAAACTCAGAGTGCTAACGCTCGCGGTCGACACACTCGCGACCTGGGTCACATCTTTCAGTTCGGTGCCGGTCGATTTGGTTCTATATTGGTAAGTTACAGTCGCCGCCGCCAGAATCGGATTCGATGTGTCGCCGAAACCGCTCGTGTCCCACGAAACCGATTGCAAACGATTTAATGGATCGTTGTTGTAGGTGTAAACCGTCTTGACGCCACGTGCATCGGTGCGGGAAGTTAGATTCGAACGATTGTCATAGGTGAATACATCGCTCCACGATCCCGATCCCACATAAGTTCCGCTGTCGTTTAGCGTCGCGCTGACTTCAGCAAGTTTCTGCGCAGTCAATCTTCCGAGTGAATCGTATTTGAACGAACGGGTCTGAGCGCCCTGAACGACCTGCGTCAGATTACCCAGAGTGTCGTATCCTAAAGTCGTCAGCAAACCATTAGTGGCAACTGATCCGTTTCCGGCGGGATCAGGTTCGACAACTTCGACGAGGCGGCCGCGTGCATCGTTCCGAGCCCAACGCTCGCGTCCCCATGCATCCTGCATCCGCGTTGTGGAGCCCGCGCTGCTTGAAGCAACGCTCGGTCTGCTAGCTTCGTTATAGAAGGTTTGCGTTACGCTGCCATCGGGAGCAGTCGCGACCTTCTTTCTACCCAAATCATCATAAGTAAGCGTATTGAAATATTGTGTTTGTCCGGTGCGATAGGGAAGTGACTGCTGCGACACCTGCCCCATGTTGTTGTAAACGGTGTTGACGAAGTCGAATACGCCACCGGCGCCTAGTATCTTCTCCTGCCACACTCGTCCATTGCCATTCAGGTATTTGACGTTTTGATCCGCGATACCACTGCCCTCGCTTGCTGAAACGTATGTGGTCGTGGTGATGGTCATTGCTGAATCGTCATACGCATAATCCGTATGCGAGCCCGTGGAACCGACCGCGGTCGTTGCCCGCAGCGTGTTGGGGTCGTAACTCGTGGTTGTTTGTCGTCCGTTTCCGTCTACGGCTGACAGGCCGAGTCCGGTGTTGAAGTCATAACTCGCGGTGATTTTAACCTGGGCAAACGGATCGCTGGCTGATCCGCGGGTCTTTGCAGTGGGGTAGGCAAACTGCGTGTCGATTGTGTAAGTGAAGCTGGTTTGCTCGCAGCATGAACTGGTGCCTGTGACCACGTTGCCGGTGATGTCGTAATTGAGCGTGTCTGTTATCGCGCCCGACATGTTAGTTCCGTCAGCATACGTCGTAACCTGTGTGACGTTGCCGCGATAATCAGTAGCCGGGTTGTAGTTGCTGATCCAATTGCACCGCCAATCCAGGCATTCGATCTGCCAGTGGTCCCACAGGCCGCAATCACATTGTTCCCATTGGGGCGCGTACGGATTGGACGCGTCATTGTGCATACCGACACTAGGCGCGTCGGTCAGCGTTTGTCCATCGTATTGATATTCAGTGCGAGATAGTCTGACGTTGCCGGGATCGCGGACCTCCACTGTGAGTGGAAGATTAAAGATATGCCGGTTCGTGTAATTGGTGCTGTTCTGATACGTGGTCTGCGTTTTACGCAAGAGCACGGCGCCGCCGTAGTCGTAGTCACGAATCTCCGTTACCTGGTTGTAAACGGTACCGTAGCCAAACTCGCTTGCTGTCATCTGATTGCGTTCGTCGATATTTTCGACTCGGGTAGGACGCGCGGAGCCGTAGGCGCCTTGTTCCCAGAACGAGTTACTGCTTTGCAGCGGCTGTCCGTCGACGACGTAGGTCTCGTCGTGATAGACCAAACCATCGTTGTATTGGTTGGGCGCGTTGAAAGCGAGCTGCTTATTCTTGGTGCCGTTGGGAAAAGTGATTATGGTAACGCGCGGCGTGTCGTTCTCATGCAATTCATAGCTCGTCGTCGCTGAATCGAAATTCGTTCCATCCCGCGTCCAGGTTTCAGTCTGCGTTGTGTAAGTGGGTGCATCGGTTAAGCTGAAATTTGGCGTCAGCGGATAGTTGTAAGTCAGCTTGCGGGTGAGTGAACCCTGTGACACTGTGCCCATGTCGGTGAGGCCGGAAGATGAGAACCCCATGGCCCGTTGCTCAATTACCTTCGCCAGCATGCCGTAGCTCGAGTATGAATCCGAATCGTTCAACCAATAACCATTGTTGGTGCCCGGATAATAAATCGCATCAACCACCCAGGGATTGGCATCTCTGACTGAAGCGGTCAGACCGCTGAATCCATAGCTCAACGCCAGTTGATGATAATGAAGTCTGAGCAGCGTGCGCGTGCCGCTCGTGACAGTCGGCGCGGTAATGGCGGTGAGCAGGTTGTTGCTGTTGTAATGAAAACTGATGGTGCGGCTGAGTGTGTCAGTGACTGTTTGAATGCGCGGTCCGGCGTTGTTTACGTATGTGATGGTGATGAAATTTCCATTGGCATCCTCGATTGAGGTCGGAAAGACGCCTCCACCTGATTGGGAATATGCGCCGTAGGTTATAACCGTGCCATTTGCCAGCCGTGCCTGTCCGGAAGTAATGACTCCGTTCGTACCTGTTTGATAGGTGTAATCGATAAAGGAGCCATCGGTTGTATGCATGGTACCGATGGTGCCCCAACTGAAAAACTGAATTGTGCCCGTATAGCTATGTCGTGTTCCGTCAGCATCGACCAGCATGCAGCCGCTGTTGATACTTATGCCAAGCATCTTGCCGAAGCCCAGCGAAAAGCCAGGAGCCGGCCAACCACGATCGTTGTCATAATTGATCTGACTGTTTGCCTTGTTCCAAAGGCGCGAGTTATAGACCAGACTCAGCGTGACGTTGATGCCGCGGCCTGGAAGACCAAGCACGGGAGCTACAAATTGGTGATTGCCACTGCCACTTCCGCCGTCCATCGGCGCAGTGGGTGGATTGCCCACAGTGTTGCCAGGATCGTCTGCTGACCAGTAATTACTGTCTCCCCAACCATCGTCAAGGAATACGGGCATTGCTTTAGTTGCAGCCGAGTGGTTCCTTCCGCTTCTATGGTTCTTTCGCACGGAAGTCTTATTAGTTTCGGGACGGTTTCTCACTTTTGAGGAGAGAGCCGGGGTTGAAGAAGATTGTTTCTTTTCTATCGAGCCAATCTCAGGGTTATCGCGCGTCGAAACCTGACGTACTCCACTCGGCGACTCACCCTTATTTCGCGCTGGTCCAGCTTTGACAGTGACTTGAACGGATGCACTCATCTTGTCAGCGGCTTCGGCTGTGACCGTAAAAGAACCGGCTGCTATTCCTTCAAACTCTCCCTGGGGCGTCACACGAACTCGGCGTCCCTGAGCCGAACTCTTCGCAGACCATTTGATCTTAACGCCGCCGATGGGATTGTTCTCCTGATCGTAAGCAACAGCGGAAAACCTGACGCGTTCCCCTCGCTCAACTGTCACGTCGCCAGGAAAAATTTGCAGCGAGGTGATTAGCGCGTCGCGGTCTGCTTGCTTTTGCTGTTTCTTTCGACTTCCACTCCCCTCGCCCTGAAGCCATTTTGCGAGTCCACTGTTATGAAACCAGAAACCTAAATCGATGGCCGTTTCGCTGGTTACGGAAACGATGGTTTGTGGCGCCGCGGGTGTCGAACTTGTCAGCATGCATAGCGTCAGCGCAACAACTAATAATCGGCGAGTTAATGTGCGAATCTGGTTTGTTGTTTTCGAGTTGTGGGCATTTACACAGTTATAAATGGAGGACGACATTGAGGCACTCCTTGAGGCTTCGGCCTACAGCTTTCTTAAGGCTTCGGGTTGGATAACTTTAGCGGGGAGTTTGCTATCTATCTTGCAGTCGCCAACTGCTCGGCTCTTGGGAAGAGGTAGCCGTCATATAACACTTACTGAG
>DATEHX010000445.1:0-7548 GCA_035279345.1 Pyrinomonadaceae bacterium
GTGTCATCCGCTCGACACATTGCTTGGCGCGGCGCTCCGGCTGAAAGGTCATGAGGATATTGCGTTCTGTTTTGTTGGTGGGGGAAGCGAGCAGGCGAAGGTTCGCGATTTCGCTTTGCATCACGAACTGAGCAATGTGAAGTGTCTGCCGTATCAGCCGTTGGACCAGCTTTCGAGTTCGTTGTCGGCGGCGGACTTGCACGTTGTCGTGATGGGCGACGAGTTTGTCGGCATCGTTCACCCCTGCAAGATCTACAACATCATGGCGGTCGGCGCGCCCGCGCTCTACATTGGACCACAGCCAAGCCATATATCCGAGCTCACCTTACAGGTTACACACAAACGCCATGGCGATGTTGACGGAGTGGTTGAGAGCATCATTCAAACCAGTCGTCAACGAACACGAAAGAGTTACCAAACACGGATTTTTAGAAAAGAGAGGATTTTGCCGCAACTGGTCAACGCAATCGGAGGAAATTCGTTTGAAAACCTATTTCGCCCTCTTCCTGATAGCGACAATCGCTTCGTTGATTACCACACCGCTCATTCGGCGGCTGTGTCAACGGCTCAAGCTACTCGACATCCCAACTGACGGACGGCGCGTGCATCGCACCGCGATTCCGCGACTCGGCGGTCTCGCACTCTATCTTTCCTGTTTGACTGCACTCTCATTACTCCCGTTTCTCGACAACCTGCTTACACAAACACTGCGCAGCACTGAGTTCCTGACCATCTTCATTCCCGCGACGCTTGTGTTGCTGCTCGGCGTTTACGACGATCTGCGTGGCACAAACGCGACATTCAAATTCACGGTACTCGCCCTTATCGCCACGATCTTTTACGTACTCGGCGGACGCATCGACGCGCTCTCCATTCCGTTGTTTGGTTCGGTGGAACTCCCGCCGCTGCTCTCGTTTCTGTTAACGGTTGTGTGGCTCGTCGGAATTACGAACGCGTTCAATCTCATCGATGGACTGGACGGACTTGCTTCGGGCGCCGCGCTCTTTTCGTCACTCGTAATCCTGGGCGTTTCAATCTCGCAGCAACATCCGTTGATGATCGTATTGTCGCTCGTGCTCTGCGGCGCGGTCGCGGGGTTCCTTCGTTACAACTTCAATCCGGCGTCGATCTTCCTCGGCGATTCCGGTGCTTTGTTTATCGGCTTCCTGCTCGCGGCGATGTCGGTGCTCGGAACTCAGAAGGCTTCGACCGCGGTGGCGATCTTTGTTCCTATTCTCGCCTTTGGATTTCCCGTGGTCGATACCGCGATGACGATGGGCCGGCGCCTCATCAGTCGCAAGCCGGTGTTTCAGGGCGACAGGGAACACATTCATCACATGTTGCTCGCGCGCGGCTGGTCGCAGCGGCGCGTCGCGCTCGTGCTGTACGGTGTTTGCGCTGCGTTTGGACTGCTGGCGCTGATCTTTCCCGCGAGTGGTCCAAAGCTGACGGGCTTCATGATGTTTGTGATCTCGGTGGCGGTGATCATCGCCGTGGGCCACTTGCGTTATCACGAGGTCGACGAGATTCGCGCGGGTGTGAGACGCAATCTTGCCGATCGGCGTCTGCGCGTGGCGAACAACATTCGCGTGCGGCGCGCGGCGCTCGCGTTGTCGAAAGCGTCGGATCTGCATGAGATGTTTGAAGCCGTGCGTCACCTGCTCGACTTCGGTGAGTTTACTTTTGCTAACGCGCAGGTCGGGCAGGCCGGGCGCGCTGAGATCAATGAACGCGTATTTCAAGCGAGTCTGCATCGGCATCCGAAGCAGGCGTTGGAGTTTCGTAACGGGCGTGTGTCCTGGTCGTGGTCCAGGCAAGGCGATGAGAGCGATCGATCGCGGGCGGAATGGTCGTTTCGTTTGCCGCTGGTGAAGGATGGAATCGAATGGGGCTGGCTCAACTTCTATCACAGCATGGATGGTGAGGCGTTACTGGTCGACACGAATTACTTGAGCGATCTCTTGCGGCGTGAATTTACCGAAGCGGCCGCGCGCATTTTTACTGTTCACGACGAGCAAGAAGTTGCGCCGGTGATGGCTATGCACGCGGCGGCGAAAGGATAGTGGCGAGGATTAGCTGTTGCTGAGCAAAATAATCTTCGGCTTGCTGTTGTGTGTGATCGTTATCACCCCGATCCCCTACGGGACGGTCGAGCCGTGGTGGAAAGCTGCTTTTATCTGTGTGGTTTTTGGTATCTTCATTTTGGGAATTGTTCAAAGCAAATTTGCTTTAAATCCCTCCCTGGTTTTACTCCCGTTACTGGCGCTGTCAGGTCTAGCGTTTCTTCAATCCTGGACCAGGCTATCCGCAGACCCTTTCCAAACACGCTTCTTTGCTTTGCAATTACTTTCGCTCACTGCTTTTCTCGCTTTGCTCTATAACTACGCCACCACAGAAGATCGTGTGCGTGTCTTGGTCTATACAATTATCGGCATCGCGATCGTGAGCGCGGTCTTTGGAATACTGCGACAGACTACTCAACACCAAACCGGTTTTCTGCTCCCGTTGCTGAAACAAAACCAAGGCTTTGCGCAGTTCGTCAACAAGAACTACTTCGCGTACCTGATGGAGATGGCGCTGGGCCTTTTAATCGGCCTGATTATCGCCGGCAACTCCAAACAACGGCTGATTCAGTTTGCGTTGTTGCTGCCGATCTGGATCGCTCTCGTCTTGTCAAACTCGCGTGGCGGAATCCTCGCGATGCTCGCTCAAGTGACGATAGCACCGCTTTTTTTACTTAGAACTGCCCCGTTGAAATTAGCACTGGCTGCGGTGCTCATCGCCGGAGTTTTGTTTGGCACCATCTGGGTGGGCGGCGAACGACTCGTCACAAACTTCAGTGCCGCAAGCAACGAACTGACGGCCACTGATACCGATGGCGCGAGCCGAAACGAAATCTGGCGCGCATCGCTAAAGATGTTCGCGGCTCATCCGCTACTCGGCGTCGGCCTCGGCGCTTATTGGATCGGCATCACTGCCTATCACGATGCGTCAGGCGTTCTCACCCCACAGGAAGCACACAACGATTATCTCGAATTGTTATCAAGCGGAGGCGTCGTTGGGCTCGCGTTGGGAATCTGGTTCGTGGTGATCGTTGTTCGGCTTGCGCGCCGGAACTTAAACACAGACACAGGCTTCATCCACGCGGTACGCATCGGCGCGGTTTTAGGTTTGGCAGGCGCTGCGGCTCACAGCCTGCTCGATTTTGGACTTCATCTTTTTGGTAACACCGTTGTCTTCCTCACGCTTATAATGCTGGCAACCTTTCAAAGAAAGGCACACTTACATGGATTTGAAACGACGTAAAGCGTTGACTTCAGTTGCGGCCTTGTTACTTTTCTCCGTTTCCCAGATCGGTCTTCAGATCGGTTTGGCCGAACCGAACTCAACCAGGACCACTCCCGTCATTCCGCAACAGATCGTCGCGCGGTTGGCGACGCGGAATAACGCGCCCGTCACAGTCAACGGACAAAGCGCGAGCACTGGCGCGTCGCTCCTGACCGGAACAACGATTGAAACCGCCACCGATCAATCCGCCACGGTCAACGTTGGACCACTCGGTTCAGTCGACATCTCTCCAAACACCAAAGTCGTTTTGACTTTCGAGCAGGGCATTCTAAAAGCCGACGTGGTTTACGGTTGCGTGATCCTGAATGCCAGAAAGAACACGACCGGCGAGATCACGACTGAAAAGGGCTCGATCGGTAAAACCGATCCGGCCGCGGGCGGCGTGCTGGAGATGTGTTACACGCAAGGCGCGGCTGCGCCGGTTGTTGGTCCAGGTGTCGCGACTGGCGCGGGTGCAGGTGCGGGCCCGGCAGGTGCAGCGGCAGCAGGCGGTGGCGGACTGTTTGGTCTCGGTGTACCGGCGACGGTCGCGATCATCACCGCGGGCACGGCAGCGGGAATCACGCCGCTATTCTTCCCGGACGACAACAGCAATCCGAGTCCCGCTGCTCCCTAATCCAAGTCACAATTGTCACTGAATCCGCGCCACAGTGGTGTGGCCAGAATCGCTCTCGCGTTGTTGGCGATCGCGGTTTGTTTGCTGTTGATGCGAGACGCCGCACGGATCGGCTTCTCCCGGCTCCTCACACGCTACGCCCTCATCACTAACTCACTTCCTGCCGCCGACCAGGCAGTTCAAATCACACCATCAGATCCGGAAGCGCATCTTGCGCGTGCGTTGATTCTCAATCGACTGCGCAGGCCAGCGGAAGCGGAAGCTTCGTTGGAAGTGGCGACGAGTCTGCGTGACGGTCCCGAGGACTTGTGGATCGAACTCGGCAATACGAGGGAAGAGTTGGGCGATCGTGAAGGTGCGTTGGCGGCGTTCGATCGAGCGGTGAGTTCGGCGCCGTATTACGCCCACACGCGTTGGCAGCGTGGCAATCTGTTGTTGCGCATGGGGCGTTATGACGAAGCGTTTGCTGATTTGCGCGAAGCTGCCGCAGCAAATAGAAAGTACTTCCCAAACTTACTCGAGCTGGCTTGGGGCCTTACTGGCGACGCCCGCGCGACCGAGGCTTTGCTGCAACTTCAGAATGACAACGACCGGCTGGCGTTCGCACGTTTTCTCGCCGGTAAAGGTCGGGCGACGGACGTTGTCGACCAAGTACGTTTGCTCAGTAATCCGCTTTCCGACGAGAATAAGGACGAATTGGTGCGATTGCTGTCGGCGTCGAAAAAGTTCGACGAAGCTTTTGAGCTTTGGCGAGGACGCAAGCCGGAGGAAGGAATCGTCAACGGCAGCTTTGAAGAGCCACTTGTTCTGGATAAGGTTGTATTCCACTGGGGTCTGTTGCAGAGCCAACCTAAAGTGAAGTTGGCGGTGGATGTTCACGAGAGAGCGAGTGGCGCGAGGAGTTTGCAGGTTGCGTTTGACGGCGAATGGGATCCCGGCGCAACGTTGTTGTGGCAGACGATCTTGATAGAGCCTGACCGGCGATACCGGCTCAAGTTTTTTGTTAAGACAAAGGATCTTGTGACCGGCGGTCCGCCACGGATCGTACTGACTGATGCGATGAATGATCGGATAATCGCGAAGTCAGAGCCGTTTCCTTCCGGGAGTGGTGAGTGGTCGGAAATGAAAGTTGACTTTACAGCGCCGTCGCAAGCGATCGTTATCAATTTAGCGAGAGATAATTGCTCGTCGTCGCCGTGTCCGATCTTTGGTGTAGTTTGGCTCGATGATTTTTCGTTACAGAAGTTGTGAGAGATGTCCGCTGAACCGTTAATTCTTGCAGTCGAAACAGCAACGCTGGCGGGGAGTATCGCGCTCGCGCGCGGGAACGAACTGATTGCCGCTTCATCCGGCGACCCGGCGGTGTCGCACTCGAACACGCTGCTCGCCGATCTCGACAAACTGCTGAGTCGGACCACATTCAAGCTTGCTGATATCGATTTGTTTGCCGTCGCCGCCGGTCCGGGAAGTTTCACGGGTCTAAGAATCGGTATCGCTACGGTCAAAGCCTTAGCCGCAACCTTGGCCCGTTCGTGTGCAGCAATTCCAACACTCCAGGCGGTGGCTTTGGCTGGCGGTGCTTCGGAAGCTTCGGTCGCATTGCTGCCTGCCGGTCGTGGCGAGGTATTTGCACAATTGTTTTCGGTCTCAGCGGATGCTGTGACGGCGCTCGATGAGCCATCGCACATTTCGCCGCAGAAGATGATTGACAAATATGGTTCGCTGGAAACGGCTTTGTGGTGCGGTGAAGGCGCGCTTGCGCAACGCGAGTTAATCGAGAGCTCGGCGGCAGGCAAACAATGGCGGATTGCATCACGAACCGATAATTTGGCTCGGCAGGTTGCTGCTCTTGCGTTGAGTAATTTCAGGCAAGATCGACTTGTTGCCCCGGATGCGCTTCAGGCAATCTACGTCCGTCCATCGGATGCAGAATTGAAAGTCTCATGAGTGCCGAACACAAAGCCTCAGCAGAGGAGACAGACATCGCCATCGTGCGCATGACCGAGCACGATCTGCTCGAAGTCGTGGAAATCGAAGAGCAGTCGGGCTTGAGTCGTTGGGGTTGGGCGGCTTATTACGCTGAATTACAAGGTGGAAATCGCGAATTGATGTTGGTTGCCAGGCCGCCCGGTGTACGTAGCCTCGATCAGCATCAGATTGCCGGTTACATTGTTGCGCGGGAAACCGCGGGTGAACTGCACGTCAATAATATTGCTGTGCGCGACCAGTACCGGAAACGTGGTTATGGCAGTTTACTGCTGGGAAGTGTGCTCGACGAAGCGCGCCGAAAGCACGCAACGACGGCGTTTTTGGAGGTTCGCAGTGGAAATTCCGCCGCGCAGTCGCTGTATCAAAAGTGTGGTTTCAAGCCGATTGCCAGGCGCGCGAATTATTATTCCGACCCGCCCGAGGATGCGGTCGTGATGAGCCTCGATCTGCGTGCGATTTAACACCAGCGAGGCAAATTACCCGCTTGCGCTGAAGAGGTTGTTGGGCTAACATTTTTGCCGTGCGAGATAATCTTAAGGGAGCTACAAGACCCGGTTTAGCTCCATACCAGCCTGCCCACTCCATCTGTCAATCTGAAAGGAGAAATGCACGAAATGAGCATCGCATCTACGGATAGTCTGAAAGAAGAGTTGATAAACCAAAATCCGGAATTTCGAGAATTGGCTCGAGAACATCATAAATACGAAGAACGTCTCAGCGAACTATCATCTCTTAGCTATCCGAGTGACGAAGAACAACTGGAGGAGATCACGCTCAAGAAGAAGAAACTCGCTCTCAAAGATCAAATGTATTCCATGATGATGCAATACCAGAAAACACAGAGCTTGAGTCACTGAAGCTGCCCGCCGGCAGTTTCTCCAAAAGTTTTTGCAGGGGACGTGGAACCAAAAAGTACGCGTCCCTTTGATATTGCCGATTTTCGATTGTCGATTGCCAATTTGAAGCAAGTTGGCTCGCTCATGTTCAAATCGAAAATCGGCAATCGAAAATCGAAAATGGCTGTGGGTATCGTTCGAGAAAGTATTCCTTACATTGCTGTGCCGCTCGTGGTGAGTGGGGTGGCGACAGCTTTTGGTCTGTGGTACGTCGGTTTGTTGTTCTTGTTAGTCGCCTTGTTTATGGCGTACTTCTTCCGCGATCCGAAGCGCGTTCCGCCGAGCGATCCGGACGTGGTGGTATCGCCTGCTGATGGACGCGTGACGCGGATCGAATCGACGGCTACGGAAGCAAATGCGCCGACTTTGATCAGCATTTTTCTCTCGCCGCTTGACGTGCACATCAATCGTTCGCCAATCCCCGGCAAAATCGTCGACGTTGTTTACTCGCCGGGAAAGTTTGTGATGGCCACTAAAGAAGAGGCCAGCGTCGTGAACGAGCAGAATGCCTTAACCATTCAGGGCGAGAAGATCACGGTCGTCTGTAAACAAATAGCTGGCATCCTTGCGCGCCGCGTGATCTGTTGGAAGGGGAAGGGCGATCAACTCAAACTCGGCGAACGTTTCGGCATGATCAAGTTCAGTTCTCGCACTGACATTTTGCTGCCCGCGAACGTGAAGGTCACGGTTTCAGAAGGC
>DATEHX010000446.1:0-3615 GCA_035279345.1 Pyrinomonadaceae bacterium
CCGAGTTCGGTGAAACTCGGTTCGCGGCCAAGCAACTCTTTTATTCGCTCGTATTCTTCGGGAGTGAGATTGTGGGCGGAGATAACTTCGGGAGTGATCATCGCGAGGCCAAAAGACAGGCAGGAATGCCTGTCCTACTGCCCATCACCTTTCTTAACCAACTTTTCGATCTCAGCGCGCAGTTCGGCTGGATCCACGCGTCCGATGTGTTTGTAAACGACTTCGCCTTTTTCGTTGTAGAGAAACGTCGCCGGCAAATCGCCGCGCCATCTCTGATCCACGAGGTTGATCGCCGGTTCGGGATCGGAGACGTTGAGCAGATACGCGGGCATCGTCGCCTTCATCGAGCCGAGAAACTGCGGCACCGACGTTTTGATGTCGCCAATGTCGTCGAGTGAAACGGTAACGAACTCCAGCGACTGTGGCCGAAATTCCTTATCGATCTTCACCAGATCGGGAAACTCATCGCGGCACGGATCGCAAAACGTAGCCCAGAAGTTGACCAGCAACGGCCGCTGGCGCTCCTGCGTGATCAGGTTCTTGAGCGCGTCCGTATCGATCGGCGCAACTACAACCTTGGCAGTCTTCGCGGCGCCGTACTTTCTCTTCTGAGCAGGCACCGCGAGACTCGCCAACAGCACACACAAAACAATTACTACAAAAGCTTGAAAACGCCGCATTACTTAACCCCGCTTAATACTGCAACCGAATGCTTTGGCTTCCGTTTTTTCAACCGGCTTGCCGTTGAGTGCCGCATCGAGTGCGTTACGCAAATCGCTTGTTTCGATCTGCGCGGCATTGCGGGAGTTGTCGATGCGTCCGTGATAAATGAGCTTGTTGCTCGCGTCGAGGAAATAAGCTTCCGGCGTAACACTGGCGCCAAGTTTGTCGGCGACCTTGTTGCCGGGATCTTTCAGGATCGGGAAGCTGAGCTTGTGTTCGGCGGCGTGTGATTTAACGGCGGCTGCGTCTTCAGCGACGTTCGAATTGATGCCGATGACCGCGATGCCTTTGGCTTTGTAGTCCGCGGCCAATTTCTCCATGCGCTCGTTGTAAGCGTTGGAAACAGGACACTGAACGGCGATGAAAAGCAGCACTGTGCCGTTCTTTCCGGCCAGGGACTTGAGCGAACGTTCCGTGCCGTCAACGTCGGGCAGACTGAACTCTTCAATCGTGGAGCCAATCGCCGGTGGCGACGGAACCTCGCCTGCGAATGCGACGCCCGCAATCACAAACACTAAAGCCAGCAAGATCGATAGATTCCTCGTCTTCATTTATTATGTCTCCTTTGAAACGTCCTGAGATTATGCCAGAGATTATCGAAATCGAGCCAGCGCTGCCGGTTCCCGTGCGGATGGATGCCGACGAACGCTTCACCGGTCGCGGCGTGACCGTGGCTTTCCTCGATTCAGGCTTTTACGCCCACAGTGATTTGACCGAACCAGTCAATCGGATCGTTGCCTACCACAACATTTTTTCTCCAACAGATGACATTTCGTCGCTTGAGAAACACGATGTCGCGAGTTGGCACGGCATGATGACTTCGGTCGTTGCGGCTGGAAATGGTTTTTTGTCGGACGGGCTCTATCGCAGCATCGCGCCGGAAGCGAAAGTGGTGCTGGTGAAGATCGGAAAAACCGGACGCATACCGGAAAGTAATATCGAAACCGGACTGCGCTGGGTGTTGGCCAACAAAGACAAATATTCGATTCGCATCGTCAATATTTCCGCGGGCGGCGATTTTGAACAGACGTATCTTGATAATCCGTTATGTCAGCTAGTTGAACAGGCGGTGAAAGCGGGTCTGACGGTTGTTTGTGCGGTCGGCAATGCGGGACTCGCGCCGGGTCATCCGGTGTTGCCGCCAGCGAGTTCTCCCGCGGCGATTTCGGTTGGCGGACTCGACGATCAAAACTCGCTCGATCGCGCGCGGCGCGGCATGTACCGGTCGTCGTATGGCCCAACTGTCGATGGACTACAAAAACCGGAAGTGATAGCGCCGGGTATCTGGGTCGCTGGTCCAATCCTGCCACAGACACCGACCGCGGCCGCGGCGCATTTGCTCGCCGAACTCGACACTGCCGAAGACGATCAGTTGAAAGAAATTCTTCTCAAGCACGCCGGTATCGACAAACAACTCGACGAAGCGCGCGAACTCACTGTTCCACTTCTACGCCAGCTCATTACCATCAAACTTCGCGAAGGAAACGTGATCAATCAGCACTACAAATTCGTCGACGGCACTTCCTTCGCGGCACCGATCGTCGCCTCAATTGCTGCCTGCATGTTGGAAGCAAATCCAAAGCTCACGCCGCAACAGATCAAGCGCATCCTGATCGACACCGCCGAGCGCGTGCCGGAGGTTGAAGTCGAGCGGCAGGGTTGGGGCGTGGTCGTGCCGCGAAAAGCGGTTGAGGTAGCGTTGCGCTCGCGTGGTTGATGTGCAACAATCGCGACACCCTTAAAACACCCACAAAAGATTGGAGAGTTGCTGAGTTAGTATGTCTGAGAATGAAACCGGAATAGGGCAGGGCGCGGCCACCGCATCCGAGCCCGCGCCTGAAGCAAACACCGAAGAGATCACGTATCACGCTGTAGAGAAAGATGGAGTAGTTACTGCGATTTGGGAAATGCAGGGCCGCAAGCACCTGCGTACCATCGATCCCCGCTCCCGACAGGGCCAGGACATCCTTCGACTTTACACCACCGAGCATCACGACGAAGCACCGCAGTAGCCCGTTATGATCAGGCGAGCATTACCTGAAGAAGCCTCAACGCTGACTACGATCGCGCTTGAGGCGAAGCGCTATTGGGGCTATCCCGAACACTGGATCAAGCACTGGGAATCAGACCTCACCATCTCCTCTGATTACATTCGCGACAATGAGGTTTATGTGGCTGAAGCTGACGGTGAGATTCGCGGGTTCTACGCGTTGGCCGTCAGCGGCGACAAGGCTGAGCTCGATCACATGTGGGTGACGCCGGCGTCGATCGGGATGGGCATTGGGAAGCAACTGTTTCTCGATGCGATGGAAAAAGCTGCCGCACTCAGGGTCCGCGATGTAGAGATTTCGGCGGACCCGAATGCGGCAGAGTTTTATAAGCGGCTGGGCGCTACGCAGATCGGTGAGGTCGACTCACCAATTGAGGGTCAGTCACGCAAATTACCTCGCCTGAAAGTCGAACCTAAGCAAATCCTCGATTCCAAGTGAATCCTTGATCCCGAGTGAATCTTCGAGCCTGACGATTCACTCGCGGTTGTCCGGTTTCTTCGGCGACTCGCCACGCGGAGACTCCGACCGCGGCGACTCCACACGCGCTGGCGGATCGTTGCGTGGTGGCGGATCGTTCCGCGGTGGCGGATCGTTCCGCGGGGGCGGGTCGTTCCGCGGGGGCGGGTCGTTGCGCGGTGGAGGATCGTTGCGCGGTGGAGGATCGTTGCGTGGTGGTGGATCGTTGCGCGGCGGCGGTTGTGAGCGTGATGGTTCCGAACGGGGTTCGGGCCGTGACTCAGACCGTGGGGGATCGGCGCGTGGAGGCGGATCGCGCCGTGGAGGTGGATCGGAGCGTGGTGCCTCCGAGCGGGGTTCGGGCCGAGACTCCGGACGTGGGGAT
>DATEHX010000447.1:0-9544 GCA_035279345.1 Pyrinomonadaceae bacterium
CTGTTGGGCATCTACCGGCCGCGCCTGTATAGCAAGATCAGAAAATACAATATCGATGTACCATCGTTGGTCTCAGCATAAACAAGGCAATCCACAGATTACACTGACTTTTTCTGCGTAATCTGTGGATTGCCTTTACTCGTCCCCTGAATGTCTACCCGCTTATCCCTCTCTTCCAACAGCATCCGCCTGCGCGGTCTCGACGCACTGCGCGGGATGGCTGCGATGGCAATCGTTCTCTACCACGCGACCGATCAGAGGCAGGCGGCTCTCCCGAACAATTTGTTCTACTATCCCGCGCGGCTGGTCCAACTCGCGAGCTCGCAAGCGTACATCAGCGTCTTTCTGTTCTTTGTGATCTCCGGTTTCTGTATTCACCTGCAATGGGCGCGCGCTTGCGCCGCTGGTGAAGAACCGAATATCAAGTTCGGTGCGTTCTGGAAACGGCGCATCCGCCGTCTTTATCCGCCTTACGTCATCGCGCTCGCGCTTTATCTGTTGCTCACCGCCGTGACCGTCGGTATCGACGTGACGCGCTTCTTTGTTTACGACATCGGCATGCACTTGCTGATGCTTCACAACCTCGACTGGCAAACGGCCTATTCCATCAACGGCATTTTCTGGACGCTCGCGATCGAGGAACAACTTTACCTCGCTTATTTTCTATTGCTGTTCATACGCGGGCGCTGGGGTTGGACCGTAACGCTCGCGGTGTGCCTGCTGGCACGAGCCGGTTGGATGGGCTTGAGTCACGTCGTGTGGCTGAAGACGGGATTCGGTCTTCCCGTACCGGAATCCGCCGCCGCGCACTGGTTTACGTGGGCGCTCGGCGCAGTCGCTGTCGAAGCAATGTTTGGTCTCGTGAAACTTCCGAACTGGGCCCGCGATCTGCGCGTGGCGACGTTGCTAATCATTCCCGCTTCGATTGTCTCGGCGTACCTGCCCGTGATTCCGAAGGACACACCGCTTCATGACGTAAGCTGGTTTTTGATTCATCCGTTGTGGGGCCTGGGCTTCTTCATCGTCGTCAATCGCATCGTGGTTTCGGAACAGAGTTGGATACGCCAATTCAAGCTGCCGACGTTGATCTCGATCTTTGCCACGCTCGGCATGTTCTCTTATTCGATCTACCTGACACACGAGTTGATGATCATGCAGTCGTGGCGCTGGATCAATCCCGCGCACTTGCAGGTTGTAAACGTCTTTCTCGTCATCGTTCCCGCAACGATCGTGTTTGCATTTATCTTTTTCTGGTTTTGTGAGAAGCCGTTCATGGTTAAACTCGTTAAGGAGGGTTTTCAGTCACGTGCGTTTCTTACCACTTTTAGCACTCATCTCAACACTCGTTTACGCCGGATCTCTCGTACCTCAGAACCCGACACCGAACCAGCAGCAACAAGCGCCGTTGGCCCAGCCGCCCGCCTCGCCAACGCCTACGCCGATAGTATTGCCGTCGCCGACAGTCAAAATTGACGGCTATCACGTTTCGGCCGGGCGCATCATCGGCGCAGCGCTTACGAAAAACAGAGCTTACGAGCGGCTTCAGTATTTAACCGATCACATCGGCAATCGTTTGAGTGGCTCGCGCAGCCTCGAGAACGCGATCGCTTGGGCTGTGCGAAGTATGAAGGAAGATGGGCTCGACAACGTGCGCGCTGAGAAAGTGATGGTGCCGCATTGGGTGCGCGGTCAGGAGAGTCTCGAAGTAATACCCTCCAGCGAAAAGTTCCCGCTGCTGGGACTTGGCAACAGCGTCGGTACGCCCGTCGAAGGCATCACTGCCGACACTGTCGTGGTGCGTAATTTCGCCGAGCTCGATACGTTGGGTGAAAAAGTACGCGGAAAAATCGTGGTCTACAACGCACCGTATGTTAATTACGGCGCCACGGTCCAATATCGTTTGAATGGTGCTTCACGTGCTGCGCGCTACGGAGCGCAAGCGGCGTTGGTGCGTTCCATCACGCCTACCAGTTTGCAAACTCCGCACACGGGCGCGATGAATTACGATCCACAACAACCAAAGATCCCCGTGGCTGCAATCACCATAGAGACTGCCGAACTGCTTCAACGACGATACGACAGCGGCGATCCGCTCAGGCTGCGTTTGAAAATGGAAGCGAAGTTTCTTCCTGATGCGGAGTCGGCAAATGTGATTGCGGAGTTGAAAGGAACCGAGCGGCCCGACGAGATCGTTTTGATCGGCGGACACTTCGACTCGTGGGACGTGGGCCAGGGCGCGCACGACGACGGCGGAAGTTGTATCGCCGCGTGGGAAGCAATCAGGCTGCTCAAAGAGCTTGGCTTGCGCCCGCGTCGCACGATCCGTGTTGTTCTCTTCACTAACGAGGAAAACGGCCTCCGCGGAGGTAATGGTTATCGCGATGCACATCGCGCCGAACTCTCCAAACACATCTTCGCGATCGAGTCTGACTCGGGTATCTATCGGCCCGAAGGATTCGGTCTCGCGGCAACGGCGCCACCGCTCGCTCGCGCAAACATAATGGAGATCGCGAAGCTACTCATCGGCATCGACGCTAATCGCATTGGAGCGAGCGGAGGCGGTGCGGACATTGGCCCAATCATGCGTGAAGGCGTGCTTGGCGCAAATCTCGATGTCGAGGGCTCTCGTTACTTCGACATCCACCACACACAAGCCGACACGTTAGACAAGATCGATCCACGCGATCTTTCGCTGTGCGTGGCAACGATGGCGGTCATGGCTTATACGATCGCAGATCTACCAGAACCCCTTACCGGCCCTGCAAACTAATCTGCGTAATCTGTGGATGGTTTTGTCAGTCTAACTGGTAAGTCGCAACGCTCGTGGGCGTCTCAAAACACCGAACCTTGTAGATCTGAACGCGGTCATCGCTAACTCGCGACGACACGCGTTCCAAAACATACTTCGCGAGGTTCTCCGCCGACGGCTGTAACTCGTCAAACGGCGGCAACTCGTTGATGTTTCGGTGATCGAGATACGTCACCACTTCATCCGCCGCAGCCTTCAACTCCACAAAATCAACCAGCAACCCAACGTTGTCGAGCTCGCGGCCGCGCGCGTAAATCTCGATCTTGTAGTTGTGGCCGTGCAGGTTCTCACACTTCCCGCGATAGCCGCGCAGTTGATGCGCGCTCGAGAAGTTGCGCTCAATCATCACTTCGAATTTTCCAGGCATAATCAGTCCGTCACTAAAATACTCGATAGCTCGTCGATGCGCGAAGTGACGCGGCACGGCGGCAGGCTTTGCAGAAAGGTGCGGCCGTAACCTTTCGTGCGTAAACGCGGGTCGAGCACAGCCAGCACACCGCGATCGGTCGTGCTGCGAATCAATCGTCCGAGTCCCTGTTTCAGCGCAATGATCGCCTGCGGCACGCTGTACTGGTAAAAACTCGAACCGCCGTTGTCTTCGATGTACCGCTGCCGCGCCGCTACCAGCGGATCGCTCGGCACAGCAAACGGCAACTTGTCGATGATCACACACGACAACTGCTGCCCGCGCACGTCCACGCCCTGCCAAAAACTCGACGTTGCAAACAGCACCGCATTCGGCGTCTCGCGAAACTGTTTGAGCAACTGTCCCTTCGCAGCACTGCCCTGGACCAGGCACGGATAATCGATCTCGAAGCGCACACTCTCAAAGAGTGACTGCATACCGGCAAAGCTGGTCGACAAAACAAATGCACGGCCTTCCGTGGCCTGCAGGATGTTCAAAACTTCTTCCGCCGCCGCTCGGGACCACTCGTTTGACCGGGGATCTGGCATCTTGGGCGGCAAGTAAAGAATCGCCTGGCTTTCGTAATCAAAACTCGACTCGGCGATCAGATCGTCAGCGGTATCGAGTCCGAGCCGGTCGCGAATGAAGTTGAAGTTACCACCGCTGGAAAGTGTTGCCGACGTGAGCACTACCGTTGGGACTTCTTCAAACAGCTTGTCTTGCAACAGACCCGCGACGTCGATCGGCGAAGCACGCAGAAACACGCCACGATTGCGCCGTTCCAGCCAATAAACAAATTTCTTATCCGCGCCGGTGACGATGAACTGGAGTTCGAAACGAATCTGCCGCGCGCGCCTGATAAGCGCTTCGACTTCCGGGGGTTTGTCAGGCATCGCATCGAGCGTGCTCTCGACGCGCGCGATCGCGCTATCGACAAAAAGGTAGAGTTCGCCCAGTTGTGTTGACTCAAATTCGCCTTGGGAATTTTTGCGTGCGAACGTACCCGGAATGATCGGATAGCGGCCTTCCTCGCCGCGTCCCTCACGAAAGCCCATCCAGAAGTTGTCGGCAAATCTCGACAGGCGCGCCAGACTGTTGTTCAACTCGCGATCGGTGTCGGCGTCTTCGATCGTCAGCATGCCGAGGTCGCGAATCAGATCTTCGATCTGGTAGTTGGAAACCTGTGAGCCGAAGTATTCCGACGCGACGTCTTCAATGAGATGCGCTTCGTCGAGAATGACCGCCGTGTAATCAGGCAGCACTGAGCCGTAGTTGTTGTCGCGCAGATTCAGGTCAGCAAAGAAGAGATGATGGTTGACGACGATGATATCGGCTTCCTGCGCGCGGTCGCGCATGCGGGTGATGAAGCACGGATCGAAGTCGGGACACTTCTGTCCGAGACACGATTCGGAACGCGCGTCGATGTGGCGCCAGAATGAAAGTGACTCGGGAAGATTTGCGAGTTCGGCCCGGTCGCCGGTTTCGCTTTCTTTGGACCAGTGACAGACCTCGTCGAAGTAGTCGACCTCTTCGAGTCCTTCCAGCACCGGCGCATTTTGCGCGCGCGCGAGGCGATTGAGGCAGAGGTAATTATTCCGCCCCTTCATGTAGGTCGCTTTGAATGGTTTTGGCAGGACGCTCTGGAGAAAGGGAATGTCCTTCTCCATTAACTGTTCCTGGAGGTTCTTCGTTCCGGTGGAAATGATGACGCGTCCGCGTCCGCCGAGCGCTGCGGCAACCGCGGGTACGAGATAAGCGAGCGTCTTCCCGGTTCCCGTCCCGGCCTCAACGATGAGATGCCGCTGCTCCTCAAACGCGCGCATCACGGCGCGCGCCATCTCTATCTGCCCCGGCCTATACTCATACTCCGGGTGCGCCCCCGCAATTAACCCCTCAGCCCCAAAAACTTCAAGCATAGACTATTCGCATTGATTATTTGTCGAGCAAGCGAACAAAACCGGCTTGGTCGAAGTGACGATCGGTCGTCAGTGAATTCATGATCCTCCGATCACTCATTACTACAAAGCTGACGGCATCGCAGAGAGACCACGCTTTATCAGAACGCTCAAACAGGAGTTTCATCGCTCGTTCGTGTAACTCGCGCGAAATCCACATCATCTCCACTTCAGAGCCGGAGGTAACTGCTTCTACAAACCGCAGAGCAGCCGGCAATGGCGCACGCCTCGCTATCGCAAGTGCTACGAACTCTGCCAGGACGTAGTTATGCGTGACCCGAGCAGTGGTTGAATCGAAATATTGTACTGCGGAGGAGTGTCGATAGTCTCCCGCATCGAAGAGACACATCAAGCCAGAGGTATCAATAAACATTCACTACTCTGCCTCATGAGGGCTCGCGAGTTCACGAGCGAGGTCGCTATCTATACGATCGTTGTCGGCTGAGTGAGGGTCTCCGCTATCCCAAGTTCCAAAGAATGTGTGAACAGACGACGTTCCGTTTGCCGACGCATCTGCCCTCTGACGCACCAAAGACTCAGCAAATTGCAGGACTTCGTGCTGTAGCTCCGCAGGCAACTGGGTAAGTACCTTTTCTATTTTTTCCTTGTCTACGACCATTCAAAACTCCCAGAACAGAATACATCCCGACAACCGGTAAGAGAAGCCTCATTTTAAGCCGTTGCACTTCGTTCTAGTCGCTTGGGGTAGAGCGGGAAGCGCGCGGTTAGATCGGCGACGTCGCGGTGGACTTTGGTGCGCACCTCTTCGGATTGAGGGGCGTGGATGACTTCCGCGATGAGACGGCCGATCTCGCGCATCTCAGGTTCTTTCATGCCACGCGTCGTGACGGCGGGTGTGCCGATGCGCAGACCCGAGGCGACGAAGGGTTTGTTTTGATCGAACGGGATCGTGTTTTTGTTGACGGTGATGGAGGCGGCCTCGAGCGCCTTCTCGGCGTCCTTGCCCGTGATTCCTTTACCGTCCATCCAAACATCAACCAGCATCAGGTGGTTGTCAGTCCCACCGGACACGAGTCGTAATCCCTGCTCCTGAAGTTCACTCGCAAGCGCCTGCGCGTTCTTCAGAACCTGGTGTTGATACTCTTTAAAGTCATCGCGCAACGCTTCACCTAACGCCACTGCCTTCGCGGCAATGATGTGCACGAGTGGCCCACCCTGCACACCCGGAAACAGTTTGCGATCGATCTCTTTCGCGTGTTCTTCCTTGCACAAAATCAAACCACCGCGTGGACCACGCAGCGTCTTGTGCGTCGTCGTCGTGACGTAATCCGCATGCGGCACGGGCGACGGATGCAACCCAGCGGCAACCGGTCCCGCGATGTGTGCGATGTCCGCAAACATACGTGCCCCAACACTGCGCGCGATCTCGCCGATTCGTTCGAAGTTTATGATTCGTGGATACGCCGACGCGCCACACACCAGCAACTTCGGCCGATGCTCTTCCGCGATCCGCTGCAGCTCGTCGTAATCAATCTGCTCTGTCTCGCGTGAAACACCGTAGTCGGCAACCTTGTAACTGATGCCCGAGAAGTTCATCGGATGCCCGTGCGTGAGATGCCCGCCGTGCGAAAGATTCATTCCGAGAATCTGATCGCCATACTGGATCGCCGCGAGGTAAACAGACATGTTCGCCTGCGCGCCGCTGTGTGGCTGCACGTTCGCATGATCGGCGCCAAACAACTCCTTCGCCCGATCGATCGCTGTCTGTTCGACAACGTCGGTCCACTCACAACCGCCGTAATATCTCTTGCCCGGATACCCTTCCGCGTATTTGTTCGTAAACACGGAACCGGCGGCTTCAAGCACGGCTTCACTGACGAAGTTTTCCGATGCAATCAGTTCCAAACCATTCGCCTGGCGAGCCACTTCGTTATCGATTGCGTTAGCAATCACCGGATCGACATCGGCCAGCGAGGCGTTTCGAGAGTCAGTCATTAGTTGCTTTGCTCCACTTCAGAGATCTTCGCCACACGCGCGGCATGACGGCCACCTTCAAAATCAGTCGAGAACCACGCGCGAATAATTTTCGGAATATCGTCAACAGGTGTCGTGCGTGCGCCGATCGCGAGCACGTTCGCATCGTTGTGTTGACGAGCAAGGCGCGCCGTTTCTTCAGACCAGGCAACCGCGGCGCGCACGCCGTTAACCTTGTTCGCGGTAATCGCCATGCCGGTGCCGGAACCACAAACCAGCAGTCCCTGCTCGACTCGCCCCTGCGCAACCTGTTCCGCGACCTTGCGCGCGTAGTCGGGATAGTCCACAGACGCTTCCGAAGCCGTGCCCAGGTCGTCAAACTCTACGCCGAGATCCGCGAGCACCGTCTTCAACCGCTCTTTCTCAGCATAGCCGGCGTGGTCGCTGGCGAGAGCAATTCTCATCGTCGCTTAAACCTTCTTGAAGGAGTGTAAATAAAGAAGTTGGATGGTAACTCAGTCGCTCCGCCCCGGCAAATTTAGCCACGAAGAAGCACAAAGGAGACCATGCCTTCGCAACCTTCTGATACTTTTTGTGCTTTCTTGTGGCACCGATTTGCCTAACTCACGGCCGCTAAGCGAGAATGCACGGTCTATGCGCTGGTCAAGATTCTTCATACCCACACTCCGTGAGGACCCGGCAGACGCCGAGGTCATCTCGCACAAACTCCTGCTGCGCGCAGGGCTCATTCGGCAACTTTCCGCCGGCATTTATTCTTTTCTGCCGTTGGGCCAACGTGTCTCGCTCAAGGTGATGCAGATTCTGCGCGAAGAGATGAACGCCATCGGCGGTCAGGAATTCTTTCTGCCTGCTCTCCACCCAGCAGAACTCTGGAAAGAGTCAGGCCGTTGGGACGCCATCGGCGACGAGATGTTTCGCCTGAAGGATCGCAAAGGCGCAGATATGTGCCTGGGCATGACGCACGAAGAGATCTTCACGAGTATCGCGCGCCACGAGCTTCGCTCGTACAAACAACTGCCGCAAGTCTGGTATCAGATGCAGACCAAGTTTCGCGACGAGGCGCGGCCGAAGTCGGGCCTGATGCGAATACGGTCGTTCATCATGAAAGACGCCTACACGTTTGACGTCGATCGCGAGGGACTCGACAAGTCGTTCATCGATCAACGCGAAGCTTACAAAAAGATCTTCACTCGTTGCGGACTCAAGTTTCTGATCGTCGAGGCATCGTCGGGATCGATGGGCGGTTCGGAGTCAAACGAGTTCATGGCGCCCTCGCCCGCGGGTGAAGATTTCATCGTTCGTTGCGAGAACTGCGGTTACGCTGCAAACCTCGAAAAAGCAATCTCGCGTCTCGCGCCAATCCACGACGAGGCCGGTCTAAACGCGCCCGAGGAATTTCCGACGCCCGGCGTGCGAACTATCGAAGACCTGACCACTTTCGAAGGCGGCGCTGAAGCGTCGCGCCAGATAAAATCGTTGGTTTTCATTGGCACGATCGACGGCGAACAACGTCCGGTGCTCGTACTGCTCCGCGGCGATCATCAACTGCACGAACAAAAGCTAACAGATGCTCTGCGCGCAACCGCGGTGCGTGCCGCGCATCCGGAAGAGATTCGCCAACTCCTTGGTGCAAGCCCGGGAAGTCTCGGACCGGTCGGAGCACGGGAAAAACAGTCAGCCTTCTTTATCGTCGCGGACAACGCCTTGAAGAACCGGCGAAATATGACAACGGGCGCCAACAAAGACGATCACCACATCCGTGGCGTCGAAGTGGACAGGGATTTCAAAGCCGATTTGTGGGCGGATCTGCGCACAGTCGAGCCAGGCGAAGGCTGCCCCGGTTGCGAAACCGGCACGCTCGAAATCTTCAAAGGAATAGAGATCGGCCACATCTTTAAGCTCGGAACTAAATACTCCGAGTCGATGGGCGCAACCGTCCTCAACCAGGATGGCAAAGAGGTGCCGATCGTAATGGGCAGCTACGGCATTGGTGTGGAACGAATCATCAGCACTGCCGTCGAACAAAGCCACGACGCAGACGGAATTATCTGGCCGAAATCGATCACGCCGTTTGACGTGATCGTGACGATCACCAACATCAAACAAGACGCTCTGCGCGAAGCAGGAGAGAAGCTGTATCACGACCTGCAAAACGCGGGTCTCGAAGTGTTGCTGGACGACAGAGACGAACGTGCGGGTGTGAAATTCAAAGATGCGGATCTAATCGGCATTCCTTATCGCATCACGCTCGGGAAAAAAGCCGCGGACGGCGTCGTTGAGCTCTTCGACCGCCGCACAAAACAGAGCGAGGATGTTAAAATCTCCGAGGTCATAGCACACGTGCAACGGCTGGCACTGTCGAGTACCTGAGAGCAGCAATGAAATTAGTCTGGCTCCTACTAGCCTTAATCATCCCCG
>DATEHX010000448.1:0-14006 GCA_035279345.1 Pyrinomonadaceae bacterium
GGCTAACTATTGACACCTCTTCCTGGGGGGAGTAGCCTGCGCTCATCCCAAAGGGTCTCGTACCCGCACATCCCGTCTGACAAGGGTCTTCCTTAACCCTGGCCAGCCTCATGTAGCGGCTAACTGCTTTCACGTTCGCCAAACAGGAGAATCTCACCATGGCAACAAACAAAAGGAAGGAAACGTTCGTCTCCAAGATCGTCAAGGACCCAGCAAATCCTCCAAAAACAATTCTGTTGACCGGTTACCTGGGGGCGTCTTCAGAAGCTGGTCATACGCGGCTTTACTTCGACGCCCAGTTGAACAGTTATGTCGATATTCCGGATGACGCGATTCTTCATGAAGAAGAGATCTCCAGCACGCCTCCGGGGCAAACCTATGTCTGGATCAAACAAGACGCACAAGTAATTCACGGCGAAGCCGCGCCCCAACGCACGAAGTCCAGTTTCTTCGAAGGGCCAATTGCGGCCGCCGCTGCACGCGCTCCAAGAAGTATTCACTTTGGCTGTCCGATGACAGCGGACCAGGGATGCCGCGTAGCTCGAACTATAGATTTAACGTGTCAGACTCTGGCGGTAGCCTGCGAAGTGCCAACGGAATTTTGCCCACCACCTCGTACGCCGCTGCGGGGATGTCCGGTAACCAGCCCGTTCCAGGTTTGTCTGACGCCGGTCGTGCCGTGTGAACTCGAGTCGGCCAGATGTCCACCACCGCGGACAACACCGCAAGCTGGCTGTCCGGTAACAAGTCCGTTCCATGTTTGTCAGACGCCGTTCGTACCGTGCGAACTCGACACAGCCAGATGCCCGGTGGAGTCAGTATTCTGTCCTCCCCCAACAGCTCCGATCGGTTGTTTCACGACCCAGATCGGTTGTCCCGTGACTCTATTCTGTGTTGGCAGATGAACAGCACGTAGCACCTCAAGAATGAGGGGGGGTTAATAGCCTCCCTCCGAATTGAAGCTACGCGTCGCTTGAAGTTAAGTCCTGTTGTCCGGCAAAGGGCGACAGGACTTACTCCTATGGTAATCACACCGAACAATATCTGTTACTACTTGTTAGAGCGCGGACTCATCACCGCCGACTCAGTAGTGGACGGCGATTTTATGGTCGTCGATGTGACGCGCCGTAATCGAAACTTCAAGATCATTCGCCGGCAACATCAGAGCTTCTTCATCAAGCAAATTCAGGATTGGGATCCACAGGCGATTGCCAGCCTGCAATGCGAAGCCACTTGCTACTGGCTGGCTCAGAACAATGTTCAGTTGGCCAGTCTCGCCTCACTCATGCCTGCTTACTATCTCTACGATCCCGCGCGACACATTCTGATTACAGAGCTTTTGCCGGAAGGCGAAAATCTGTCCGAGTATCATCGGCGGCTCGGTAAGTTCCCGGTGGAGCTGGCCGCGACTATGGGACGCGCATTGGGCAGCTATCACCGTGATAGCGTAAACAAACTAGAAGACGGCCTGCAAAACTCACACTTTCCCAAGCGAACTCCGTGGATCCTGACGATCAATCAACAGAACCCTCAACTCTTCAACGCACTGAGCGCGGCTAACTCGGAATTATTCAATATTGTTCAGACGTATCCTGAGTTTGCGCAGGTACTCGAGGATCTGTGTGGACAGTGGCAGTTTGACAGTCTGATTCACGGCGACATGAAGTGGGACAACTGCGTTGTGTACAGAACGAATGGGCAAACTGAAAAAACTGGCTTCAGGATCGTCGATTGGGAGTTAGCGGACATCGGTGATAGTCGATGGGATGTTGGCGCGATAATTCAGGCATATCTAACCTTCTGGATCATGTCGATCCCTCAAAACTCAGAAATGAGCCCGGCACAGTTCGTCGAGCTGGCGCAGTATCCGTTGGAAGATATGCAGCCAGCGATTCATGCTTTTTGGAATGCCTATCTGGAAACGCTCCAGGTCGAAGGTTCGAAAGCGCAGTCTCTGTTAGAGAGTTGTGTGAAGTATGGAGCGGCACGGATGATTCAAACAGCATACGAATACATGCAGTATCAGCCGCAGATCACAGTGAGTGCACTTTATCTCCTGCAAGTGAGTCTAAATATCTTGAAGAGTCCGAAGGAAGCAATCGATCATCTCCTGGCTTTGTAGTTTCTTGAATTCATGGACCACGCATTCATTGCTGAACTTCTGAGAATCATCCACGCCGTCGAGATCATTTCGCCAAGCGCGTTTTCGTTCGCGGGTAAAATGTTTTCGTCGCAGGATCTCGCTCTTTCACCATGGTCCACAAAGCCAACACAGAATCCGCTGGTCGCGAAACTCGTCGACCAGCTTTATAGCTCTTGCTATTGCAAACGTTTCAACGGCGATCAGTCGTCAGACATTGTGTGGCCGCCACCCGACGACACTTTTCTGACTGAATTGTCTTCGGCCCACGCCGGCCGAGAGCGCTGGGACAGTGGCTGGCAAACACATCGACTTCTGTCGGCAGGCCAGATCATTGCCCAAAAAGGCGGAATCACTCGTTTGTTATGGCCTGGCGAATTTGTTTCTCACGAAGGCCCAGGCACAGCGATGCGCGAAGGCGGCCGCGTTAGTGTCTTTGCGCCCAGAGACTCAAAGGAAATGCAGCCGGGCTTTTATTTCGTCTTTAGCGAAACCATCGCCGATCAGCAGGACGACTACAACTTGCTGCGATTCTATTGGCACGTTAAGTCCACTGGCGCTCCTCTTTTAGTTAAGCTGATCACTAAGGAATTCAATCGCTTTCAACTCCCGTTTCGTTTTAAGTCTCTCGCGCTTCGAGCGTTCTACGAACGCACGGACGCTGCCGTGCTCTACATCAACAAGAGGTTTTATCGAATTTCGGTAGAGTTACTCGCGGATATTTATCATCAGTTACAAGATCATCTTGGCGCAGATACTCCGCTCTTTACCAAGCAGCTCGCTCCGGGGCTTGGGTTGGCTGAGGAGCCAGGCACTGGAGAGAGTTTTGGACAAAATCGGTGCCGCATCGTGGCGGAGGGCTTATGGAGTGCATATGAAAAGGGACTGCAAACCGAGCACGAGCGTCTGCAAGAAGTTAGAGAGCAATTTGAGCGTAATGGTTTGAGCCTCGACGCTCCTTTTCTTAATCCGCGTTCGAGCGATCAATACACGTTTCCTTCAGTTCGTGCCTTAACCAGCCAATGAGCAACCGTCAAGATCAATTTTTGGAAGCGGCGAATTACCTCGGCACAATAATCTGCCGGGATGCGCTGTGGGCTGGAAGCAGATGCAACTGGTTAGGCCCTTCGATGGATTACACCGACAATCAATGGCTCGTTGTGCAAAAGGCAGGTGGACCCGATCTTTATGGTGGAACCAGTGGCATCGCGCTTTTTCTGAGTCACCTTTACGCGGCCACAAATGAAAAGATTTTCCGAGTGGTAGCCGAAGGCGCCCTCAGTCATTGCTTATCGCGCATCGACGATTTCCATCCGAGTTTTCGCAGTGCGTTTTACTCGGGCAGTACTGGAGTTGCTTACGCGTTGCAAGATGCGGCAGAGCAGCTAGGCGATGAGCGGTACGCCGCTGAAGCTGTTCGATTATTGAAAGGTTTGAGCAAAGACGATCCGAATGAGCAGGGAATTGACGTTATAGCAGGCAGCGCCGGCGCGATACCGGCATTGATTAATCTGCATCGCAAACATCCCGAGGACGGTTTGCTCGAATTGGCTACGAAACACGGCGAACATCTTCTGAATACAGCGAGGAAAGAATCCTTCGGGTGGTCCTGGAACACGATGGATAGTCCAACGGATCTTACCGGCTTTTCACACGGAGCAGCCGGGATCGGGTGGGCGTTGCTGGAGCTTCATGTGGAGACCGGAGAAGACCGTTTTCGCGCGGCTGCTGAAGAAGCCTTTCGTTACGAGCAGCATTATTACAACGCCGAACAGGAAAACTGGCCCGACTTTCGAAGCCCGACAAGTGAACAGCCCGACAAGAGTACGACTATCTCCTGCTCCGTGACGTGGTGTCACGGCGCGCCCGGAATCGGACTTTCCCGGCTGCGCGCCTATGAACTAACCGCCCAGGAACAGTACCGGACGGAGGCTGAAGCAGCGATCCGTACGACTGCGAAAATGCTGTCAGGCGCAACTCATGCCTGGGCTGATAATTTTTCACTCTGTCACGGGCTCGCCGGTAATGCGGAACTCCTTATCTATGCGAGTCAGGTTTTAGATAAACGTCATCTGTCCATGGTTAACGACATCGGCGAGTTGGGTATCGAGCGTTATTGCAAAGCAAAACTTCCGTGGCCTTGTGGTGTGCCGGGAGCAGGAGAGAGTCCGAATTTGATGTTGGGGTTGGCAGGGATCGGATATTTCTATCTGCGGCTGTATGATTCGTCCAGGCATAAATCTTTGTTAATCGTCCTGCCCTGAACTCAGGCTGCTGTGATCATGCGACACCTGTTCATCTGCACGCTGCTTTTTATTCTACCGCTAGCAGTACTCGCTCAAACCAGGCGTTCCGTTTCTCAACCAGCCAACTCGGATCTGTCCAGGAACTCTGTACGTGATTGGGCAAATCGCGTGATGTCCAAGGACGCGAAGATCCGCACAACGGCTCAAGCAACATTGGTCCATGGAGCCGGACGTTCGCTGCCTTTGCTGCGACGATTCCTCAATACTGACAACGAAGAACTGCATCTCGAGACTTTTGAAATCATTCGCCGGATCGGTCCGCCGGCGATTCCGCTGCTTGTGGAACTGCTTCGTCACAGGGAGGTCGCCTTTCGGCGCTTTGCTGCTGATGCCTGCATCGACATGACGCCGGAAACAGTGTCGATTCAACCGGCGTTGAGACGGGCGCTCAGAGATGAGGATTCGATGGTCGCGGCGGATGGCGCACGTGCTTTGGGCGCTTTGGGCCAGAAGGCCAGTCCTTCGTTGCGCGCTCTGGTCAACGCGCTCTCGCATGAGGAACCACACGTTCGTATTTACACCGCAGAGGCGTTGGCGTCCATCGGTCCGATGGCGGCAGCGGCGACTAAGGATCTTGCGAGAGCTTTAGACGATCCGATTCCCGGCGTTCGGTGGGCGGCAGGTGAGGCTCTCTCGAGCATCGGCCCTGCCGCGGAGTCAGCCGTGCCTCAGTTGATCGACGCTCTAAAGGATGAGTTTCTCTACGTTCGCATCTGCGCGGCTGGTGCACTTGGAAGCATCGGGCCGAAGGCGCAGGCAGCTCGTGAAGCGTTGAGATCTGCCGCAAATGATCCCGTGATGCGTTACGAAGTTGAGTGGGCGTTGAATCGTATCGCAGGGATCAATTCTGAAAAGTCTGTTGTCTTACCCAAAGCTCCAACGCCATCCCTCGCGCTCCAACCTCAGTCGCCGGTGGTCCAAACGGGCAATCCTCCGGTCGACTGGAATACGACGACCGGGCACAACATCGTCTGGAGTGTCGCGTTGGGAAACGAAGTGTATGGCAGTCCTGTGGTGGCCGGCGATGTGGTCTATGTTGGTGCCGACAACACGCGGCGCTTGAACCCTGCCTTCACGGAAGATTCAGGCGTACTCATGGCCTTTCGCGTGACCGATGGCAAATTCCTTTGGCAGGACGTGGCGCCGCGAGTGGAGCGCGGCTTGAGGGAGTGGCTGCTGCCTTCGACGACAAGTATTCCTTATGTCGAAGGCGATCATTTGTTTTATGTGACCGCCGACTGTCAACTCCGTTGTCTCGACACGAAGGGTTTCGGCGATGGCGAGAATAATGGTCCATATCGCGAAGAGATCTTCAAAGACAACGCCGCCGCGGACATCATCTGGCAACTGGACATGCCCGCCCTGGGTGTCTTTCCACATGAAGCCTGCAACAGCGAAGTGTTGCCTCTCGGCAATCTGCTGCTGGTCAGTACCTCCAACGGCCAGAATGAAGGTCACACGCGCGTGCCCTCGCCGCGCGCTCCGAGTTTGATCGCCGTGAACAAACACTCGGGCGAACTGGTCTGGCGCGCCGTTGGACCAGGAGACAAGGTGCTGCACGGCGACTGGTCCAGTCCTGTGGCAGCCGACGTCAACGGGCGTATTCAGGTATTCCACGGCGGAGGAGACGGTTGGCTGCGCGCTTACGACGCTGGATCGGGACAGGAAGTTTGGCGCTTCGACGGCAATCCGAAAGACGTCCCGTGGATTCCACGCGCCGGTGTCCTTTCACGGATGTCGATCATTGCTTCACCAGTTTTCGCCAACGGCCGCGTCTTCATTGCCATGGGCCAGTCTCCCGGACACGGCAACGCGCCTTCGTTTGTTTATGCGATCAGTCCCAACGGCCAGGGCGATGTTACGAAAAGCGGTCTACTTTGGACTTCGCGCGAGGTCGGCCGCGTAGTGGGAACACCGATCGTGAAGGATGGTCTGCTGTACGTTGGAGACGTGGGCGGAACTGTTCATTGTCTGGACGCGGCAACCGGTGAACTTCTATGGAAGCACGAGACGAACGATCCGATCTGGGGATCCTTACTGCTGGCCGGCGATCGGCTTTACGTTGGGAATGCTGAAGGCCTCATGACGGTTCTTCGTGCGGGACGTCGTAAGGAGTTGCTGGGCCAAATCGAGATGGATGCTCCGCTTTATTCGCGTCCCGCTGCGAACGGCGATGCACTTTACCTCGCCACTGCAAACCGCTTGTACCGCATCGCTGTAAAGCCTTGATTTTGAAGCTGAGCTTGATGGTCCAATATTTTAGTTGACTCCGAGCAGCGAATTGACATAAGGTCACGCACACAAAATTTGAACCGGGACCCTCAACCGATGCGGATGTCCCGCCTCTAACTAACCATTTACCTGTCGGAACCCTTATAAACCGGCAGTCGCCGCTAAACCAGATGTGCCAAGTGGAACCTTAACTGCCGAAATTTACGGTTTGCTTTCCTTACAAAGCAGGAGGAAGAAATCATGTCCGAGCTTTTTTCAGACCTCGTTGAAATCCAAAACGCTGGTACCCAGGTAACAATCAGACTGGATGCAAATGCGAATAGCGCTACGTTTGGCGCCGCTAACCTGGACGGGATCCTCATTGTAGTAGACGCCTCGGGCACGGAAGTCTTTCGGTTTGATGCCAGCAACGGCACACTGAAAATCGGCGCCGCGGGAAAAGCCGGGATCGTCAGCGTACGAGACGTGAATGACAACGAGGTGCTTCAGTTTAATGCCGCTAACGCCGCGATGCGGATCGGGAACACTAACAATGAAGGCGACTTGATCGTGCGCGATGATTCAAACGCCGAAGTGTTTCACGTTGACGGTGGCAATGCTGCGCTCAGGATTGGAACTACTGGCAATGAAGGAGACCTCAGCGTCAGGGACGCGAATGATAGCGAAGTGTTGCAGTTTGACGGTGGTAACGCGGTGCTGCGAATCGGCAACACCGGTAACGAAGGTGATGTGATCGTACGTGACGATCAAAACCGCGAAGTATTTCACGTTAGCGGTGGCGACGCGGTGCTCAGGATTGGAACCACTGGCAATGAAGGCGACCTCAGCGTCAGGGACGGAAGCGATCGTGAGGTATTGCAGTTTGACGGTGGTAACGCGGTGCTGCGCATCGGAAATGCCGGCAACGAGGGCGATGTGATCGTACGTGACGATCAAAATCGGGAAGTGTTTCACGTGAGCGGTGGCGACGCAGTGCTCAGAATTGGAACCACTGGGAATAAAGGAAACCTCAGCGTCAGAGACGCGAATAATCGCGAGGTGTTGCAGTTTGACGGAGCCTTCTCCGTGATGCGCATCGGCAACACCGGTAACGAGGGCGATCTCATTGTGCGCGACAATCAAAACCGGGAAGTGTTTCACGTCGACGGCGGCGACGCGGTGCTCAGGATTGGTACCAGCGGTAATGCGGGAGCTCTCAGTGTACGGGACGGAAGCGATCGCGAAGTGATGCAGTTTGACAGTGGTAACGCGGTGCTGCGTGTCGGAAATAACGGTAACGAGGGCGATGTCATTGTACGCGACAACCAAAACCGCGAAGTGTTTCACGCCAGCGGTGGCGACGCTATGCTCAGGGTTGGAACTACTGGCAACAAAGGAAACCTCAGCGTCAGGGACGGGAGTAATCGCGAGGTGATGCAGTTTGACGCCGAGTTCGCGGTGTTGCGGGTTGGCGCCGCAGGAAATGAAGGTGACATCATCGTTAGAAATGATGCGGGCGCTGAAGTGATTCACCTTAACGGCGGTAACGGCGACATCATTCTTAGCAACGCGGACGCTGCGGAACACTTCGATGTGGCCGAATCAACCAATCCCATTCCCGCGATGCTGATGGTTCTCAATCAGGAAGGCAAACTCGAGGTAGCCTCAACACCATATAACAGGAAAGTCGTGGGTGTTGTGGCCGGCGCCGGCAATTATCGTCCTGGTATCGTTCTGGATCACAAGCAAAGCTCCGCGGCGCGGGTGCCGATCTCGGTACTGGGAAAGGTCAGTTGTATGGCCGACGCGACCTATGGACCAATTGAAGTTGGCGACTTACTGACGACCTCTGCCACCGCGGGACACGCCATGAAAGTTAATGATCCCATGCTTGCATTCGGATCGGTGATCGGTAAGGCGCTGAGTCCGCTCGAAGACGGCGTCGGATTGGTAGACGTGCTGATAACCTTACAGTAGGAGGCGAAAGTCGATGGCGTCAGTGAAAGACATCATGAATTGCATTGGCGTGGATACCAGCGAACCGGTGTCTGTGCTCTTCCACCTGTTTGGTTTTTTCCAGGCGCGTGTTCCGGTCGATCCTTGTTCCGCCAACCCGGCCGAGGTTTCGATGTTGAGTCATCTGAATTCGCTTCAGGGAAAGCACATTCATCTCAATATCATCCGCGTGGGTATCGACAACTTTACCGACGCGGAGGTAGACAAGATCGACTCTGCCATATTTACGGCCCGAAGGTTATACCGGGGCAGGAGCCTCGGAATCGGGCGCATCCAGCATTTCGACGTTGACTCCAACGATGCAAATGGTCTGGACGATATCAGTGGTGAAGATGAAGCGGAAGATCTGACTCACGCGTTTACTGTGCCAAATAACGCAATCGACGTCTTCATGGTTGATAACATCTCCGCGGATTTCGTTGGTCTCTCACCGGTCGATGGACCATGCGACAAGGACGATAAGGATATGAATGGCGTGCTCGGCGGCGAGGTGAATCGCGGCAACTCCAGGGTGTCGCGCACCTTCGCCCACGAGATTGGCCACTATCTCGGCTTGCCGCATAACCATGACGATGACGATTGCCCTGATACCACTAACGGTTGTAATAACCTCATGGCGCAGACAGGTTGTGCCACTAGTTGCGGCGACGGTGTCTGCGAGGCGATGATAATTACGGATTCACAAGGAAGCACCATGCGCGACCATTGCTTCGTGCAAGATGGATGTTGAAGTAGGAGGGCTTTGATCATGGCTTCCGATAGGGATGTTGAGAGAGTCCACGAGAAACTCAGTTTCGAAGAACTCACAACCAGGATTCTACGAGAGCGCGTCGAAGAAGGCGAAGTGCTCGGGCCAATCAAGGAGTTGGTCCGCCGTACAGAGCCGCGCCGAAACGAAGTATTCGCTCAGGTTCTCGACGATCCGAAGTACGACACGAGCGTTAAGAAAACGGTGATCAATGAATTGGGAAGTGAGTCACGCGTCGAGAATCAGGAATTGCTTTTGCGGCAACTGGACCAGCAAAACGATTCGGTTCTGATGTTAGTTGCTCGAGCGTTGGGAAAGATCGGCGACGAAAATGCGTTGAAACGACTGGAGGCGGCCAGAACACCAAATAGTCCCACAGCTCAGCATGCGCTTCAGTTTTCACGATCTCTAATCTCTTATCGATTGCGCCTGGGGACTCATCTCATCGAGCCGCCTGCTAATGCGCAACTCGTCCCGGTACGCGAGGGAATTCGTTTTGAAGTGAGCCAAGCAGCGACAGCTACAATTAGAAAAGCGGTTTTGCAGGTTAAGAAAGACGTGCCGGCGATCCCCCTTTCTGATGCAGGGGCCATGAGAGTGACTTGTCGTGACATTGAATACCTGGTGGTGTTCACCGACCGGTTCGATCAGCCAGAGACACTCCTGTCGCTCAGAAACGGAAACGCGGTTCCGCTCGTTTTGCTCAAGACCGGCCTTTCGGAGGGGGGATATTTTCTCGATCGTTATCTCTTCACGCAGCCTTCCGCGAACGGGGAAGTGATGCTGCTGGGGATGCGTCCAAAGGGAGATCTGACTCTGGTTGGTGGAGCTCAGATTTCGGATCGTAAAGTTTCTTTTAGATTGAACGCCATCGAGTCTCCGTTGACCCCCGCGGTTGAGATCTCCGGCGAGTACGATAGTGGGAACCGTTCGTGGCAATTCACCCGAACGCTTACCAGTACGACCGTAGCCGCGCCAAAAGGCGCAGTACTACCTCGAAAGGCGACGCGGACTTTCCGTTGATAATTTTAGGACCAGAAGTGACCGGCTTTTCGCGTTATAGAAGTGTGAGAGAAGAGATAGGGAAGTCTGGTCATGAAGCAGTGTATGAAATGCCGGCTATTGTTTGCCGACGAAAATCTCAGGTTTTGTCGATTTGACGGGTCTCCGTTGGTTAAGGAAATCACGCCCCCGGAGGAAGCGGCGACCATCTTGTTTACAAGCGGCCAGCTCAACCATCTATATCCTGCACTCCAGGAATTGCGCCGTGCAAACGGCTCGGGAAAGCTTTACGAATAACCACACTCAAGCACACCACCCCAAAAATCTGAACCGGCTCGCGAGTTTTTTGTTGACTAGATTCTCGATAGCGTGATATTAGTTCGCCCCACGAATTAAATCGTAACGGACAAATCAGTGACGGTCGGCGAAGCTGCCTTGTGGTAATAAAGGCTTCAGCTATGCGAAGAATCGATCTGTCTAACTTCCAGGTTGCTACGAGCGAGACTGCGCGCGATATCAATCGACGCATCGTTCTCAATCTCATCCGTACGCACCAGCCAATCTCGCGAGCCGACCTCGCGCGACATTCGGGTCTGCAACGAAGCACTGTCTCCGTAATTGCCGAGCAGCTAATCAAAGAAAGATGGATCACCGAAGGCGCTAACGGACACACACCAAGAGGCCGCCGGCCAACCTTCCTCCACTTGAACAAGGAGCGCGTGGGAATCATAGGGATAAATGTTCGACCGGGTACCACTACACTGGCACTCGCCGATCTCGACGCTAATTTTCTCTCGCAGGATTCACTGTCCACTCCACAAGATCCCCAACAGTTTTTGACGGAGCTCGTGCCACGCGTTCAGAAACTGATGAACTCGCGCACGGAATTAACCTGCGAAGGTATTGGTGTTAGTCTGCCCGGCCGCGTCGATCTGGCAACCAAGCAAATCGTCTTTGCGCCAAACCTCGGCTGGCGAGACTTCGATCTGAAAACGCCGCTGGAAGAGGCGACAGGACTGTCAGTAGAACTGGAAAATGCTGCAAATTCCTGCGCTCTTTCCGAGATCTGTTTCGGCCGGCGAGCCGAGGGCCTGCGTAATCTGGTAATCGTCACGGTGTCGGAAGGCATCGGTTGCGGCCTGATACTGAATCATCAACTGGTCCAGGGATCGACCGGTACTGCCGGTGAGTTTGGTCACGCAGCACTGATTCAGGACGGACTCGAGTGCAGTTGCGGCAATCGTGGTTGTTGGGAAATGTATGCGTCGAACCTGGCCGCTGTTCGTTACTACTCGCAGGCGAGCCGCGGACGTCAATCCGCAACGGCGGAAAAAACGATCAGTTTCGATCATCTGTTACAGCTTGCCGGGCAAGGGGATAGCAAAGCAGTCGAGGCTTTGGAACAAATGGCCCGGTATCTCGGATTGGGAATTGCTCCATTAGTCGCGGGCCTGGCGCCAGACATGATCGTTATCGTTGGGGAAGTCACACGTGCCTGGCACAAGGTTGGACCAATCATCAAGGATACTATTCGGCGGCATTCCTTCACGCGCGCGGAAACACAGATCGTCCCGAGCGATCCGATAACGCAGCCGCGCTTACGCGGCACGATCGCCCTCGTATTGCTGAAACACTTCGGTGCTCCGGCTGTCGCCTGAGCGCCTTTTCTCGTATCTATTTTGTTGTGGTCGCGAACTAAATCACGCAGGGCTCCATTCGGAGTAGACGCAAACGCCAAGCTTAAGAGGAGAGAGTCAATGTTCAACTTCACCACCTGTCCTAAGCAAACCAAAGGTATCGCACCCCTCGCGCTGCTGATTTTGTTGTTTTCCCTTGTGCCCAGCGCACGGGCGCAGGTTCTGTATGGCTCTCTCGTCGGAAACGTTACCGATCCAAACGGAGCGGCCGTTGAAGGCGCAAAGGTCGAACTCACGAACGTGACCACTGGAGTCGTCTCAAACGTTATGACGGACGATCGTGGCGGCTATTCGTTGAACGACCTTCAGGTCGGTCTCTATAAAGTCGCGATCTCGCGGTCGTCTTTCAAGACCACGATCAAGGAAGGTGTTCGAATCGATGCAAACAAAACCTATCGTTTCGATGCCCAATTAGAGATCGGCGGACTGGAAGAGACGGTGCTCGTTGCGGCCGGACTCGAAACGACGCTACAGACCGATCGCGGTGATGTGAACGTCACGCAAACAGCGCGGCAGATCAACAACCTGCCGCTATTCGGCAGTGTCGGCCGCAATTACCAAAGCATGATTCAACTCATCCCGGGCACCACGAGAGGCACGGGAAGTTTTTTCCTCAACGCCAATGGCAACGGCGAGGATAATTCCGCCGCCGGTAACCCGCAGCGGTCGATCTCCTACAACGTCAACGGCGTGTCGCGTTTGCAGAACAACACGAAGATTGATGGCGCCAGCATCATCTACCCGTGGCTGCCAACCAATACGGTTTATGTGCCGCCGGCGGAGGCGATACAGGAAGTCAACATCGTCACCAACGCGTTCGACGCGGAGCAGGGTCTTGCAGGCGGCGCCGCGATCAACGTGAGTATCAAGAGTGGCGGAAACGACTTCCACGGTGCGGGCTGGGGCTACACTACAAACAGCCGGTTTCGCTCGCGACGCTTCTTTCAAGCTACTAACCAGGTTGTTAATCCCAAGGACATTCTGGCCCAGTTCGGTTACGCCGTTAGTGGTCCAATCATCCTTCCGCGTTTCGCTGAAGGCGGACCGTCAATCTGGAGTGGCAAGAACAAACTTTTCTTTTTCACCGATCTCGAACGAACGACACAGCGCAATGCCGCGGGAACTACCGCGAGTGTTGCACCCGCGAGCCTCCGTCCTGACGCTAACGGCAACGTGAACTTCACCGGCACCGGCATCACGGTCTACGACCCCGCTTCAAACGCCAATCCAGCGCTGCGCACGCCTTTCGCCAACAACACGATTCCCGCGAATCGGATCGACATCGCGGCTCTCGAGATCATCAGGCGTTTGCCGTTGCCGAACCAGCCCGGGTTCACCAACAACTTCGCGACCGCGGGCGTAGCCGAGTTCAACCGCACAAACATGGATCTCAAGATCAATTACGACGGCGGCAAGCTTACGTTGTTTGGCCGTTATAGCCGTTCGCCCACGTTGATCATCGACCCGCCGATATTTGGCGAAGTCAGTGGTCCGGCTTTGAACGGTGGACAACTGGGAACCGCTCCCGGATTGATCAATGTGTTTGGTTTCGGCGGCACTTACACGTTCACCCCTTCGGTCGTTTTGGACGCAAACGTGGGCTACACACGCCAGCGTCTCGGTGCGGAAGGTTTCGATATCGTTTCGAACTTCGGTCTGGAGATTCTGCAAATCCCCGGCACCAACGGACCCGACCGGCTCCAGGGCGGCGTTCCCGCGTTTCAGATCAACGGCGGTTGGACCAACATCGGCAACGACAACACTGGCAATCCGTTTTTGTTCCGCGATAACCAGTATGCCGCTGCGGCGAATCTTTCCTGGTTGAAGGGAACTCACTCGTTCCGGTTCGGAGCCGACTATCTCAATCCGCAGCTCAATCACTTCCA
>DATEHX010000449.1:0-12632 GCA_035279345.1 Pyrinomonadaceae bacterium
GCATTGTTTGCGTCGAGCACAGTGACTTTTGGATCCAGCAGGTCCCACGACTCCATCGTCACGGCTCCCGACTCAACGCTTTTAATCTCATCAGTCTTTGTCGCCACGACGCCGTCCGCGTAAACAATCACAGCGTCCTCCGCAACCACGCGTCTGACGGTTTCAGCATCACGATTCTTTACTGCTTCCGCCCACGCGCGCTCCAGCTTAATCAGTTCAGCTTCGATTGCTGCGGTGTCGATCTTTTCCGGCGTCGGAGTCGCGGCCGCACCACGGTCCGCGAGATTGGTTGGCGCCGCTGCCCGCTGGCATCCGGCTAAAGCCAGGACCATCATTAGACCACACACTACGAGTGCTGCCGGCAGCACGTTTTTCTTTATCAACTTTTCGGCTCCTTTGTTTCTAGAAAAATTAGGGCAAGGTGTGCATTCTAGCAGTGCTCGCCAGACATTGACATCGGAATTTCCCGGGATTATTGTTCGCGTCTGTGAGCCCGTCGGATGCGACGTAAACGGGCGCCTCCGTCGATCTCATTCCTACCCGCTTGGTGCGTAAACAACTTTTATTCCTGGAAGGGAGTAAACCAATGACTCACCGCTTTCGAACTTCAGGACCGCTTGGAGTCAACCGGCTTCTGTTTGTTACCGTCATGCTTTTCATATCAAACGCCGCACTCGCGCAGACGACGCGAACTGCTCCGACGGCAGCAAAGGACGATGGGCCGGTCTTCCACGAATATCGTGGCATTCAGATCGGCTGGCTCGCCGACGACGTGCGTAAGAAACTCGGTAACCCCGCCAACAAAGGCGAGACCGAGGATTACTACGTCTTCGGCAACGGAGACAACGAGCGATGTCAAATTCTTTACGATAAGGCGACGCAAAAGGTGACGACCATCTCCGTCGACTTCATGAACGGAGCGACTGACGTGATCACGCCGCAGCAGGTGTTTGGCGCTGACGTCGAAACCAAACCGGACGGATCGAAGCACAAACTCGTGCGGTATCCGAAGGCGGGTTTCTGGGTCTCGTACAGCCGCACCGCGGGTGACACGCCGATCGTCTCGGTCACGTTGCAGAAGATGCCGTAACACAGATCGCACGGATTGCCGTGTTAATCTGTGTAATCTGTGGATAAGGCATCGATTAAAGAACGCGCGCTCGCTGAAGGATTCCACAAAGTCGGAATCGTTAGCGCGGAACCGCTCGCACAGGAAGCCTCGCGATTGAAAGAGTGGCTCTCTCGCGGCTATCACGGCGAAATGTCGTGGATGGCGCGCGACGTCGAGAAGCGTCTCGATCCGCGCGAACTGTTTCCAGAAGCGCGTTCGATCGTTGTCGTTGCCCTCAACTACTACACACCCGATCAACACGAGGAAAACTCAAACACCGGAAAAGTGTCGCGTTACGCGTGGGGCGACGACTACCACGACGTTCTCAAAACAAAACTCGAAGCTTTGCTTGCGTGGATACGCGAACAGGAACCTTCGGCGGCTGGGAAAATCTGTGTCGACATTCAACCGACGTTGGACAAAGCTTGGGCCGTGCGCGCGGGACTCGGTTGGCTCGGTAAACACACTAATGTGATCACGCCGGAGTTTGGCTCGTGGGTTTTCATCGGCGAACTGTTATTGAATCTCGATCTGGAACCTGACCTGGCAGTGGTTGAAGATCACTGCGGCACGTGCACGCTCTGCATCGATGCGTGTCCGACGCAGGCGATCGCGGAACCGTACGTAGTCGATTCAAACAAGTGCATTTCGTACGCGACGATCGAGTTGCGCACGCCCGAACTGCCTGAGATGGTCCAACAGGGTCTTTCGGGTTGGTTGTATGGCTGCGACATCTGCCAGGACGTCTGTCCGTGGAACCGCTTCGAGCAGACGACGAACGAGGTCAGATTTGAACCACGCGCTGGAAATGTTAATGCCGAACTGGACCAGATCATGGAGCTTACGCCGGAAACCTACGCCGCACGTTTTCGCGGCAGCGCCATGAAACGCGCAAAGCTCGCGGGATTACAACGCAACGCTCGCGCATTGTTATCCGATCGATCTGGTCCAACAGTTTAACTTGTGACACGAAGAATATTCCTCGGTGCTGCCGCTGGTTTGCTGAGTGCATTCGTGTGTATCGGCGTCGCTTATGTTGTTGGCGTCATTAAGATCGCTTTTGACGTGAAAGAGGTGTTGCCGACGCTGCTCGCCGCCGTGACGGTCCTGCCGCTGATGTTGCTGTTTGTACTGCTCGTTCCGACACTCGTGATGGGTTTGTTGACGGGAGCAACGATTGGAATCACCGCCCATTACAGTTCGCGTGTTTATTTCTTCGGCGTGGTGGCAGGGGCGTACTTCGGCCTGATCGTGCTTATCGACGTTTTACCGATAATCGTCACGCCTCAACCCGGCGACTTTACTTCCATCATTACACGACCTATTTGGGCGGGCATCTATGCGTCATTTCTCGGATTGCTGACGGCGCGGTTCTTTCGGTGGTTTGAATAGAGCGAGGATTAATGCTTCAGCAAACACTCGGCTATGGTCTCGTCTTGGTTCTGCTCGCCGGCCCAGCATTGGCCCAACGCAAGCCGGTCTCTGTTTGTAAGAAAGCGGCGGCGGCAGCGCTGAAGCCGATGCCGGAGTTGGAATATCAGTGCGGTAGCGAACAGGAATGGGATGAGAAGCAGTTGAAGAGTCCTGCGAGACTCGCTGCGTTGAAGAGTTTGACGACGGAGCTTTCAGCACTGTCCAGCCCGGAATGGTGGCAGACGAGCGTTGCGGACCTGAACACGTGTGACTTCAAGAATGGCCAGCCAGGGACGTTGAACGCAGAAGAGCAACGACAGTTTACTGACGGTGAATATCGATCCTGGCTCTTTGGTGACAACCAGATCCGCCTGGTGCTGATCCCCGATCCCTGTTACCAAACGCAATACGGCGGATCCAACGGATTTCTGCTTTATCGTGATGAAGGGAAGGTCCTTGTCACTCAAGTGCTGGATGGTTACTTCTCTCGGGCTGATAACCCCGTCGTCCTGAACTTTGGAAAGCTGAATAACGAGCTTGTCATCGAGATCGCGACCTGGTCAGGCGGACTGAATCCAACTCTCACGAATTACTACTTCATCATCGATCACAAAACTAAACGCGCCTTGCCGAAGAAACTTTTTGCGGATGCGCACGGTCCAACCAACGAAATTACTTCGGCACTCTTGTTTGGCAACCCGCCTCCTGATCTTGCGCCACTCAACATAATTCGCTACGGGAGTTTGGCGAAGTCTTTCAGCGTATATACTGACAGCGAGAACGGAAAAATCGACGACAACGGACGTACCTTGTCGCGAACTATCCGGCGCTGGAACGGAAAACTTTATCGATAACAAATGCCACACCAAGCAACTAATCCGAAATTCGTTCAGGAAGTAAAAGATAGTTTCGCCAAACAGACGATCATGGCACTGATCGGTGGCGAACTCACGCGAGTTGAACCTGGCGTCATCGAGATCACCTTGCCTTATCGCACAGACTTGACTCAGCAACACGGTTACGTGCACGCGGGCATCATCACCACGATCGCCGATTCTGCCTGTGGCTACGCAGCTTACACGCTGATGCCGCCGGGGTCGGATGTGCTGGCGGTCGAGTTCAAAGTAAACCTGCTGCGACCAGCGAAAGGCGAAACGTTTGTCGCGCGCGCTGAAGTGGTGAAGTCCGGTCGAACGCTGACAGTCGTGAGAGCTGACGTGCACGCTTTGAGCAACGGTGACCGCCGCGAACTGGTCGCAATCATGCAAGGCACAATGATGCGCCTCGAACGTTAATGTGTCTCATTCACTTCATCGGCGGGGCTTTCAAGCAAACGCCGTAAGAGCTTTCGAGCAGGATTAGTCAAAGCGCGTCCGATCTGATCAAACGCGCTTTTGACGATATCGATCCGGCGCGACTCGTCGATCATCATGTTCACGTCGCGGGACTCGGCTCAAACGGCAGCCGCGCTTTCGTTAATGCGAAGATGAGAACGTGGAAGCATCCGTTTCATCGCCTTAAATTCAAGGTCTACCTGAGTGCTACAGGTGTCGATGACGAACATCGCGCTGACGCGCAGCTCTTTAAGCGCCTGACCGATCTCGTCGCAAACATTCCCAATCACGGCAAACACCGGTTGCTGGCGTTTGACCAACATTATCGACCGGACGGTTCCGTTAATCTCGAAAAGACGGAGTTTTATGTGCCGAACGATTACGTTTTCAAACTCGCTGAGCAGCATCCGGACATGTTCGTGCCGAACATTTCTGTGAATCCGTACCGGCCCGACGCGATCGCTGAACTCGAGAAATGGGCCAGGCGTGGTGCGCGTGTCGTTAAGTGGTTGCCGAATGCGATGGGCATCGATCCTTCCGATGCGCGTTGCGATCCGTTTTACCGGAAGATGAAGGAGCTCGATCTGATTCTGTTGAGTCATGGCGGCGAGGAAAAGGCCGTCGAGGCGGAGGAGGACCAGAAACTCGGGAATCCGCTGTTGTTACGGCGTGCGCTCGATCATGGTGTGAAGGTGATCGTGGCTCATTGCGCGGGGTTGGGAACAAATGAAGATCTCGACGACCCGGAGCGCCCGCAGGTTCACAACTTCGATCTGTTTCTACGGCTGATGGAGGAGAAGCGATACGAAGGACTCGTCTTCGGAGAAGTGTCGGCGATGACGCAGTTCAATCGCCTGGGCAAGCCGCTGAGAACGATCCTGGAGCGCGAAGATTTGCACGAACGCATAGTTAACGGCAGCGATTACCCGTTGCCGGCGGTTAATGTGCTGATTCGCACGCGGCCACTCGTGAAGCATGGTTACATCACCGCAAAACAAAGCAATTCGCTGAAAGAAATCTACCAGTACAACCCGCTACTTTTCGATTTCGTCCTAAAACGCACCGTAAAGCTGCCCGGGACTGAGCGGCGTCTTCCGGCGAGGGTGTTCACGATCAATGCCGCGCTCGGTGTTTAGCCGGCTTTTGGACTATCATGACGAGCAGTGAAAGAGCTTCAGAACAATTCGGTTTTGCGAGATTCTTACGGCCGTGCAATTCGCGATCTGCGCGTTTCGCTGACTGACCGCTGCAATTTTCGCTGCTTCTACTGCCTGCCGCACGGCGAGCCTCCGATTGCTCCCAAAGAGCAGATGCTTTCGTTTGAGGAAATTGAATACGTTTGCGAGATCTTTGTCAGTCTCGGCATCGAGAAGCTCCGTCTGACAGGCGGCGAACCGATGTTGCGCCGCGACATCGAGACGATCATTCGCAAGTTGTCGCGGTTCAAAAGTAACGGGCTGATCGATCTTGCACTGACGACCAATGGTTACTTCCTTCCCGAACGCGCGCGCGCGTTGAAAGAAGCCGGACTCGACCGCGTCACGATCAGTCTCGACAGTTTAAAAGGCGATGTTTTCAAACGGATGACCGGCGTGGACGTGTTGGAGAAAGTGCTGGCGGGAATTGCGGCGGCGAAAGAAGCCGGACTGGAACCGATCAAGATCAATGCAGTGATCGTGCGCGGTCACAACGAAAATGAAGTCGCGGACTTCGCGGCGTTTGCACGCGAGCACGACGTGAAGATGCGCTACATCGAATTCATGCCGCTTGATTCCGGGCATGAATGGGACCGCGCGGATGTCGTTTCCGGTAAAGAGATTCGTGAACGGATCAGCGAACGATTTCCGTTGGTCCAGGTTGACGCGGCACGCGGGTCAGAGACTTCTGCGCGTTATCGTTTTGCCGACGGCGCACCGGGCGAGATTGGGATCATTGCGCCGGTAACGGAACCTTTCTGCGGTGCGTGTTCGCGCATTCGTTTGACAGCGGACGGCCAGATTCGCACGTGTTTGTTTTCAACTGTCGAACACTCGTTGCGCGATGTGGTGCGTAGCGGGGCATCGCGGGCTGAGATCGTCGAGTACATTGAATCTGTTATATTGAAGAAGGAACCTCGACACTTCATCAACGATCCGGGGTTTGTGGCGCCCTCACGCACCATGAGCTTCATCGGCGGCTAAGGAAAGACGACTATGAGCACCAAAGTCGAAGCTACCATCGACGACCTGTACAAGGTCGAAGGCAAAGCAGAAATAGTAAACGGAGAAATCCTCATCATGTCTCCAACTGGTCGTCGTCCGGGATATGCGGGCGATGCAATCACTACCTCACTCTTTATCTACAGCGAACGAACCAAGTTTGGCCAAGCTGTCGGCGACAATAAGGCGTTTGTTGTCAACTTGCCACACCGCAAATCGTTTAGTCCCGATGCGGCTTACGACATCAGCACTGATGCCGACAGCACAGCTGCTGACATGGGGTTTTACAACGGGGCGCCCGTCTTTGCGGTCGAAGTTCGCAGCAAAGGAGACTACGGTCCTCGCGCTGAACGAAGGATGGCTGACAAACGGGCGGACTACTTTGCGGCTGGCACGCTCGTGGTTTGGGATGTCGATCTGCTGGGTGACGATGTAGTTCGTGTTTATCATGCGAGCGCGCCGGAAACAGCCGTAATCTATCGACGCGGCGAGATTGCGGACGCTGAGCCTGCCGTGCCGGGTTGGACCATGCCGGTTGACGCTCTGTTTCGTGAAGGCACCAAGGGATAACTGATGCCCGATCGCCCCATCGGCAAATCGTTTCCTCGCAAAGAAGGCCGCAAGAAAGTTACCGGTCAGGCGCTCTACATCGACGACCTGACGTTTCCCGGAATGCTGCACGGCGCGACCGTACGCAGCCCTGCCGCACGCGGCCGGATCAAAAACATCTCCTTCGAAGGCGACATTCCGTGGCATGAGTTCACGATCGTCACCGCTAAAGACATCCCCGGCGCGAATTACGTCGCACTAATTCTCAACGACCAACCTTATCTCGCTGCCGAGTTTGTCAATCATCCGGAAGAACCAGTCTTACTGATCGCTCACGAAGACAAGTATCTCGTTCAGGAAGCGCGCCGCAACGTGCGCATCGAGATCGAAGAACAGCCCGCCGTCTTCACGCTCGAAGATTCACTCGCTCGGAAAGAGATCATCTGGGGTGAAGACAACGTCTTCAAGAAATTCCTGGTCGACAAAGGCGATGTAGATACTGTCTGGGCCAACGCCGATCTCATCGTCGAAGGCGATTACGAAACCGGCGCGCAGGAACAACTCTACATAGAGAACAACGGCGCGATCGCGATTGCCAACGAAAACGAAGGCGTAACGGTTTGGGGCTCGATGCAGTGTCCTTACTACGTTCACAAAGCGCTCGTGAAGTTGTTTGATCTGCCCGAAGACAAGATTCGCGTGATTCAAACGGAAACCGGCGGCGGCTTTGGCGGTAAAGAAGAGTATCCGTCGCTGATCACCGGACACGCCGCACTGCTCGCGTGGAAATCCGGCAAACCGGTGAAGCTCATTTACGATCGCGCCGAAGACATGGTCGCTACCACGAAGCGCCATCCATCACGCACGCATCACAAAACCGCGGTCACAAAAGACGGCAAACTCCTCGCGATGGAGATCGATTTCGCGATCGACGGCGGCGCTTACTGCACTTTATCGCCGGTCGTACTCTCGCGCGGCACGATTCACGCGGCTGGTCCTTACGTTTCTCCAAACGTACGCATTCATAGCCGCGCTGTCGCGACAAATGTGCCGCCGCAAGGCGCGTTTCGCGGCTTTGGCGCGCCGCAAAGCATTTTCGCGCTGGAGCGTCACATGGATAAGGTCGCGAGTGCGGTCGGGCTTTCGCCCGAAGAGTTTCGCCGGCGCAATTTCATTCACGAAGGCGAAACGACAGCGACGAGCCAGATCATTCGTGAGCGAGTCGATATGAATGCGCTGCTCGATCGCGCGCTGCAACTGAGTGATTACCACGCGAAACGCGAACGTTTCGCACAACAGAACGGTAACCGCAGGAAACACGGCATCGGTTTCGCCACGTTTATGCACGGCGCCGGCTTCACCGGCTCAGGCGAGGTTTATTTGCAGTCTGTTGTTTCCGCCGAAGCGACTGCGGAAGGACAAGTTCGCGTACTTGCAGCAAGCACAGAAATCGGCCAGGGCACAAACACGATCTTCTCGCAGATCGCAGCGGAAGCGTTGGGTCTCGATTTTGAGTCGATCGAAATAGTTCAGCCTGACACGGGGTTGGTGCCCAACAGTGGTCCAACCGTCGCGTCGCGTACGTCGATGGTTGTTGGCAAGCTCGTCGAATCGGCAGTCACCGGTTTAAAGCAAACGCTAATCGGTAGCGGTTTGCTAAACGAAGATTTTAGTAAAACGGATTTTAAGAACGCTTGCGCTGAATACATCGCGAGATTTGGTCCACTGAAGACCTCCGCCACATACCAACCGCCGCCAAACGTTCACTGGGACGACGAGAAATACCAGGGCGACGCTTACGGCGCGTACGCCTGGGCAGTCTACGTCGCTGAAGTTTCCTTTGATGAATTGACTTACGAAGCGCACGTTGAAGATTTCGTCGCCTTACAGGAAGTCGGACGCGTACTCAATCCGGTCCTCGCCGCCGGGCAAATTGAAGGCGGTGTGGCCCAGGCAATTGGCTTCACGTTGTTTGAGAACGTCGTTTGGAAAGACGGCCGCATGGCCAACAACCAGATGACCAACTACATCATCCCCACACCCGCGGACATTCCTCCGATTCGCGTCTTCTTCGAAGAGAACCCGTATGCCTATGGACCAGGCGGCGCGAAAGGAATCGGCGAGTTGCCGATGGACGGCGCCGCGCCCGCAATCCTCAACGCAATCGAAAACGCGACCGGCGTGAGTTTTAATCGGATACCACTGCTGCCTGAGTTGTTGATGGAAGTAAAACCATCCACAGATTACACAGAAAAATCTGTGTAATCTGTGGATAGTTCTCAGTCTTCGGCGTGCTCGTTGCCGTTGAAGTGCATCACCGACGACTCTTCATCGATCATCGTTTCCAAATGCACCGGCCGGCCCCAAAGCGCGTGCACGTGCTCGAGCGCCTTGCGCGCGTAACGCATGTCGAGCTCAGTGCCTTCGAAGCGATGCTTGAGGTAAAGCTCGCGGTTGCCGTTGTAGTCGCCGTCCTCAACCTGCAAGTAAGGAAAACCGAAATTGGTCATGTTTGAGACGAGCTGATCGCGCACTTTCTCCCAACGCTTCTCGGTGATCGTCCACTCCTCTTCTTCAACCAGCTCGAAGACAAACAGATCGAGTTCCTCACACAACTCTTCAGTCAAATAGTTGCGCAGAAACGAAACGTCGTTCTCCAGTTCGCGCACTTCAAAAATCTTCTCGAGCCCTTCACCACCATGGCGGCTAAACTTCTCACGCTCCTCGGTCGACGGCTCGTTCCAGCGGCGCTCGATGTCTTCATAGATCTTGTAACCGAGATAATAAGGATTGAGTTGGCCCTTCTGCGGCGAAACCACGCCCGAGTGCAGGTTTGCAAACTCGATATGCTCATTGTCGCCGAGATCCAGCTCACGCATGATGCGCGCGTGCCAAATACTGGCCCAACCTTCGTTCATGATCTTCGTCTGCATCTGCGGCACGAAGTACTCCATTTCCTCGTGCACCATCGCGATCGCGTCGCGCTGCCATGGCGCAAGCGACGGCGAGTACTTCATGATGTAGAACAGCAGATCTTTCTCCGGCAGCCGCTCTTGCGGCGCTTTCTCTTTTTCCTGATCCTCCCCATTTACGCCGTTTCTCGCATCGTGGCGCTGGTCCAACAGCCACAGGTCGTCGTAGCGACCGTCTTTCCGGCGATGTTCTTCGCGCCGCTTTTCTTCGGCGATCGACACCTCGCGTTTGATGAAAAAATACGGGTCGATGTGCTCTTCGATTGCCAGCACTGAATCGAGAAAACGTTCGACCGTTTTCCGGCCGTACTTGAACTCATACTCCATCATCCGCTGGGCGTGCGTGGAAACGCTCTCCACCATCCGTCGATTGGTCTTCGAGAAGTAAGTGTTGTTTTTGAAGAAGTCGACGTGGCCCAACACGTGGGCAATGACCATCTTGTTTTGAATCGGGCTATTGGTCTCGAGCAAAAAGCCGTACGATGGGTTGGTATTAATGACCACTTCGTAGATCTTCGACAGGCCGAAGTCGTACATCGTCTTCATGCGATGGTAAGCCTTGCCGAAGGTCCAGTGGGAATAACGTCCGGGCAGCGCGTAGGAGCCGACTTCGTACATCACCGTCGCCGGCACAATTTCAAAGTTTGTCGGGTACGGATCCAAACCAAACCCGCGAGCAACTTCCCAAATCTGCTCGACTGCCTTCTCTAACTCTTTAATCTCTCGGTCTTCCATCGGGCTTCCATCACGCCGGCTATGCCGGCGTCTCCACACCCCGCCTTCCGAAAAACTGCTTCAACGCGGGATAGACGTCTTCCTTATCGTCAATGCGGACGCCGACGAAACGATCCTTGTTTTGCAAACGATCGCTGAAGATTGAAAGCAGTGCGCCCGACGAACGCCGATAACTCGACGATCCCTCTTCGCCAATCTCGCCATAGCCAAACAGGTTGCAGGTCGCGATCAATTCATCTGCCAGCTTTACCGCCTCTTCGTTGTCTGAGTAGTAATTGTCTCCATCAGAAAAGTGAAACGGATAAATATTCCAATCCGACGGACGATAACGCTGCTTGATGATGTCGAGCGCGAGTTGATACGCAGACGACACGACCGTTCCGCCCGACTCGCCCTGCGTGAAAAACTGTTCTTCCGTAACTTCCTTCGCTTCGGTGTGATGCGAGATGAAAACGATGTCGACATTGTCGTACTTCGTGCGCAGAAACCGCACCATCCAAAAATAAAAACTGCGCGCGATGTACTTCTTAAACTCGCCCATCGAGCCTGACACGTCGATCATTGCGATGACGACCGCGTTCGACTCGTAGCGCATCACCTCTTCCCACGTCTTGAACCGCAAATCTTCCTTCTTGATATCGCCGAAGCGCGCTTTGCCTTCGCGCGCGTTACGTCGGATGTTTTCGAGAATCATGCGCCGCTTGTCGAGGTTCGCGATCACGCCGGTGCGCCGGATCTCGTTGAACTGCGTCTTGCGCGATTGCACCGCCTTCTTCGCTTTCTCTTCGAGATACGGAAGCTGCAGGTCTTCGAAGATCAACGCCGCGATCTCGTCGATGTTTACTTCAGCTTCGTAGTAATCGGCGCCGCTTTCTTGTCCTGCCTGTCCCGAACCGGTACCGCTGCCACTGCCGCGACTCTCGCGGCCAATCACGTCGCCCACGCGCGTCTTGCCGTCGCCCTGGCCCACGTGTTTGGCTTTCTGGTAATTGAACCGGAATTTGTATTCGTCGAGCGCTCTGATGGGAACTTTAACGGTGCGCTTGCCGTCGGAAAGGATGATCGCTTCGTTTGAAACGATGGAGCCGAGGTTCTTACGAATGGCTTCCTTGACGCGATCCTTGTGGCGTTCCTGATCGATGATGCCCTTGCGTTGCAGTGACCAGTCGTTGCGTTGGATTGACATATAAAACCATCCACAGATTACGCAGACTTGCAAAAATCTACGACAACTTTCGTAAAGGCCTCCGGATACTCCTCGTGCGGCAAGTGCCCGCAATTAAGAAACACGATCAGCCGCGAACCGGGTATCTCTTCGTGCAACCGCTCGCCGTCCGCGAGTGGAATATCAATATCGTTTTCACCCCAGAGCAGCAGTGTTGGCTGTTGAATAAGATGCGCGTCTCTGGAAATCCGTTCTGCGTCCCAACTCCGCACCGTGCGGATCATCGCGCGGTGCGTGCCTGACGCGCGCAACGGAAAATGGCGCGCATCGACGCGTCTTTCATCAAGCACCCACTCGTGGCGGTCATAAACACGTTTCATCCGCTTGCGGAGCAAACGCCGCGAGCCGATCAATAGCGGCGATACCACATCGCCAAGCACTGGGGAACTAAATAAGCGCATCAGGTGATAACGCAACGGCTGGTTGTTATTCACCGTTCCCACCAGCACCAACTTGTCGACGCGTTGTGCATGGTCCAATGCGCACGTTGCCGCGACTGCACCGCCGTAAGAGCTACCAACAAGCGTCGCCCGCTTAATACCGAGGTATTCCAACAACTTCGTCAGCAGGCTCGCTTGTCCGGCAATCGTGTACTCGCCATTCCGCGGTTTTCCGGAATAACCGTAACCCAGAAGATCGACCGCGATGACACGAAAACCGGCCTCTGCCAGATTGAGAAACACTTTGCTCCACACGAGTGTTGACGAAGCAAAGCCGTGAATCAGCACCAGCGCCGGATGATTACTTTCGCCGGCCTCCTGGTAGTGAACGCGAACGCCATCGATCTCAACAAAGCGGGAATGGTCCGAATGAAAAACAACGTGGCGATACTTTTGCCAATCCGCATCGCGCGGCCGCACCAGAAGCTTGGCAGTGACTGCGATGGTGGCAGCAGCCGTTGCCGTTCCGGCGATCCAGTAACGTTTCTTCATCTTTATAATTAAGCCACAGATTACACAGACAAACACAGACCAGTTTGATCCGTGATATCCGTGTAAGTCTGTGGCCTAAATACTAACGCGATAACAAAGTACCGACGTAGGTCAGCAGTTCGTTCGCGCACACAGGACAATATCCATGCTCCTTCACGAGCCG
>DATEHX010000450.1:0-2578 GCA_035279345.1 Pyrinomonadaceae bacterium
AGCTTCCGCATCAGACACCGAACTGTATTCAACACGGTGCGAGTCGTGCAAAAACGCATGCTCGGGACCAATAGAGGGGTAATCCAAACCGGCGGACACTGAGTGCGTCGCCGCCACCTGTCCATTCGCGTCCTGCAACACGTAACTCATAGTTCCCTGCAACACGCCCGGACGTCCGCCACCAGCCGCGTTGAACCGCGCCGCATGTTGGCCCAACTCGTTACCACTGCCGCCCGCCTCGACACCGATCATCCGCACCGTTTCATCATTCAGGAACGGATAAAACAGACCGATCGAATTCGAACCGCCACCAACACACGCAACGAGCACATCCGGCAGACGGCCCTCCGCCTCGAGAATCTGCGCCCGCGCTTCGCGTCCAATCACGCTTTGAAAATCACGCACCATCAACGGATACGGATGTGGTCCAAGCGCACTACCCAGCAAGTAATAAGTATCCCCGAGGTTCGTGACCCAGTCGCGCAACGCTTCGTTGATCGCATCCTTCAACGTGCGCGAACCGGCGTTTACCTCGCGCACCTCCGCGCCGAGCAACTGCATGCGAAACACATTCAACGCCTGGCGCCGCATGTCTTCCGCGCCCATATACACGATGCAATCCAAACCAAACAACGCGCAGACCGTCGCTGTTGCAACGCCATGCTGACCCGCACCGGTCTCAGCAACGATGCGACGTTTGTTCATGCGCCGCGCGAGCAACACCTGGCCTATCGTGTTGTTGATCTTGTGCGCGCCGGTGTGGAGCAGATCTTCGCGTTTGAGATAAATCTTCGCGCCGCCGCAGTGTTCGGTGAGCCGTGCGGCGTGAAATAAAGGAGTCGGGCGACCCGCGTAGTTAGCGAGTAAGTCCTGAAGTTCTGTTTGAAAGGATTCGTCGTCGCGGCTCGACAGGTAAGCGTCGGTCAGTTCTTCCAGCGGCGCCATCAGCGTTTCCGGAACGAAGCGTCCGCCGTACTTGCCCCAATGTCCAAATGAATCAGGCTGCATCTCTAAAATCACACGCCCGGCAATTTTTCCTGAAGCGGCGGCGCGACCGATACGCGATCCCGTCCGGAGTTTTTTGAAACGTAAAGCGCACTGTCACTCGCGGAATAAAGTGTTCGTTCCGAAGTCGCGTTTTCCGGACAACTCGCGACGCCGATACTCACCGTCACCGTTCCGATTCCATCAACACGCCTACCACTAAGCACACTTCGCAAACGTTCCGCCGCAACTGCCGCTTTTTGCAATTCGACACCGGCCAGCAACAGCGCAAACTCCTCACCACCGAGACGCGCAGCCGTATCGTTGTCGCGCGAAACGTCTTTCAGCGTCTGCGCTATTTGTCGAATAACAGCATCGCCCGCCGGATGCCCAAACTGATCGTTGACGCGCTTCAAATGATCGATGTCCAGCATCAACAGCGCGCACGGCACTCGGTAACGCCGCCATCGTTCAACCTCTCGCGCCAGCGCCACGCGAAAACGGCGGCGATTCGCGAGCCCGGTCAACGAATCCAAATCCGCATCCGATCGTAGCTGATCGATCTTTTGCCGCAACGTGACGAGCTGCTGTGTTCGTTCGAGCAAAAGTTCAAACTCCAACGGCAATTCGAAGTAATCAAAAGCGCCTTCGCGCAACGCTGCCTGCCGAATATCGAGCGTTGCCGGTTGCGATCCCGCAAGCACCAGCGGGATTCCGTCGTCCGACTGCGCGAGCATTTTCGCCAGCTCGCGGATTCTCAACCCGCGCGCCGAAGGATTGGCGACGACGAGATGCGGACGCGATCGTTGCAACGAAACCAACGCCGCCGCGCCGTTTGCCACACCGACCACGCTCATACCACGCGCCGTGACGGCTTCCACAAACCGCGCCTGATCGTCGTCCGCGATCAGCAGCACGCGCCCGCGCGCACGGTCGGATAATTTTCCGGTATCTCTTTTTTCAGCCCGCGCACTCATAGTCAGACCTGTAGAGGCCAGCAAATCGAATAAAGTTGTTCCGGGAGGACTCTCAGAAAGTTTTAGACTTTGGGGCAACACTTAGAATACTCCGGGGCCACAAGAAGCACAAAGGACTCTGCGAGCATATTTGCGCCTTTTGTCCTTCCTTGTGGCCATTAAAGCGCAACGCCGCGAACCGTTTCAACGAACAAACGCATACGGGCGTGGCTCTTTTTGCCGAGACGTTCTTCGAGCGAACTACACGCGTCAACCGCGTAGGGACGCACGGTCGCGATTGCTGCGGCGACGTTCTCAGGCGACAAACCGCCCGCCAGGAAGAGTTTCGGCACCGACTGATTGGTGCGTTGCGCGATCGACCAGTCAAACGTGCGGCCGGTGCCGCCGTGAAGCAGGTCGTCTTTCGTGTCGAGCATGATCGCGTCGACGTCGTAAGCCTCCAAATGCAAATTATTGTCGGCGCCGAACGCTTTTATAATGAAAGTCCCAGCGAGTTCGCGGCAATATTCAGGTGATTCATCGCCATGAAGCTGAACCGCGGAGAGTCCCGCTTCCGCTGTTATGTTCACGAGGGAATGAAATCCTTCGTTGACGAACACGCCGACCTTGAGAATAGA
>DATEHX010000451.1:0-8599 GCA_035279345.1 Pyrinomonadaceae bacterium
AGAAGTCCGCCCAGAGTCGCCAGCACAAGCAGGCAGAGCGCGCCTATGAAAGCACCGAACACTAGCAGCAGAGTGCCCGAGAACGGCATCTGAATGCCAGAGTTCCTGAATTGCGCCTCCATCTGGGCGGCTCCAAACAACAAGGCAATAGGAAGTCCGATGACAAGGTAAATCAAGCCGCCGACCACGCCCGCCAGAGCACCGACGATAGCGCCGTCGCCTGTCGGCACGGGGTTTGGCGAGTTCTTTATATAAAGAAAGCCAGCTAAGAGGCCGCCCCCGATCGCCCAGATGCAACAGCAGTAATTAATGAAAGGAATGGCCGAGAGCAGTCCAACAATTAGACCACCGAGCAGTGCGGGCTTAAGTTTATTATTCATTGCACTTGTACTAACAAAGCAGGCTTGGATTGTCAATAAAATTGCCGATTTTTGTCGGCAATTGCTACTTGGAAATCTCGATGCGATCGCCGGGTTGAAGCTTGGGATCTTCGACCGTGCCGCCTTTGATGTCCTTGATGCGATAACGAACCGTTGTGAGCTTGCCGTCAGCTCCCGCGCGCGAGATCTCGACGCGGTTTTCTTTCAGCGGAACGCCGCCTGCGGCGAGAATTGCCTGGAGCAAAGTGATGCCCGGTTGAAACGTTTTCTGTCCCGGGAAATTGATGCGTCCGCCGATGTAGTAAAACTCTTCCGGCTTGTTTGAAACGGTAATCACGTCGCCCGATGCGACGATCAAATTGAGGGTTTGCGAATCGCTCAGGTCGAGCGGCTGTCCGCTCGAGCCGCCCCGCATGATCACAACGCGCCCCGCATCGTTTCGCAGTTGCGACTCGGCCAGCACTACGTAAAGCGGCACTGCCTCGCGTCGTAAATATCGGGTGCCGGGATTCACGACGAGACCGTTAACCATCACGGAGTGACTGGCATATTGCCGCACTCCCACCGAAACCTGCGCTTTTTCTTCAACCGCGCGTCTTTTGAGCTCGGCCGCAATGCGAACCTGAATCTCTTCCGTGGTCATACCGCCGACCATGATCGCGCCGCCGAGGACGGGAAAGTCGATTGCGCCGCTGGGCATGACAGTGAAAAGAGTCGATTTATTGTTGGGCGAATTGATTAGCCTGACGTCCAGAACGTCGCCAACGCCGACGCGGTAAATCTCGGTCAGCACAGGCTCCGCGGCTTTGGCGGCACTGGCTGAGTCGCTGAGCGCGGGCCGCACGGGCATCGCGCCGGCAGTTTCTTGCGCAGCAGCCGAAACAAGGGACGAAAGAACGACGAAAGCGAAAATCGTTAGGGAGATTACTTTTTTCATAAGCCGGGGCAGAAGCTTGCAGTTATGGTTTACTCGGCAAGATTATTGGCGGAGCATTATATACCCATTAGACTTTCAATCCCACGAGTTTTCCGTATACCGGGATAGTTCTGCTATATTCGCCGTTTCGCTGAACCGCGAGATCGGGCACTGATATGTACGAGTTTGCCGTTACTCCAGCCGTTACCAACATTCGCCGCCGCGGTGTCGAGATCTGCGAAGTTGCGCCCGAAAGTCTCGGCGCCGAGATGGAACTCGAGGCCGGCGACAGAATAATAAAGGTCAATGGCCGCACCGTCCGCGATTACCTCGACTTCCGTTTCCAAACGGCCGGCGAAACTGAGCTGACCCTCGAAGTCCGAAAAAAGAATGGCGACGACTGGGAACTCGAACTCGAACGCGGCGAAGGAGAAGATTTCGGACTCTCGTTCGAAGCGATCGTGCCGCGGCAGTGTGCCAACGCGTGCATCTTCTGTTTCTGTAACGGAAATCCCCTCGACGCGCGCCCGTCGCTCTTTATAAAGGACGAAGACATTCGCCTGTCCTTTCTTTACGGCAACTACACCACGCTGACGTCGATCACTGAAGACGAGATGCGCCGGATCGTGGAGCAGGGCTTGTCGCCGCAGTATGTTTCCGTGCACGCAACCGATCTGGAAGTTCGTGCTTACCTGCTCGGAATCGACAAGCAGCGCGCTGACATTTCGGAAAAACTCGCGCGTCTGCTCGACGCCGGAATCGAAGTGCACGCGCAAGTCGTACTGTGTCCCGGCATCAACGACGGTGAAGTGTTGCGCAAGACGATCTTCGATCTCGCGGCTGAGTATCCACGCATCACGAGCGTCGCGATCGTGCCGCTTGGTCTAACTCGCTACAACACCGACGAGCGTCTCACTGCCGTGACGCCGGAGTTTTGCCGCGACGTGATCGAGCAAGTGAATCAGATTCAGAAACAACTGCACGCCGAACTCGGTACAAACTTCGCATTGCTCGGCGATGAGATCTATCTTCGTGCGGGCCGACCGATTCCGGCGAAGTCTCACTACGGCGAGTATCCGCAGATCGAAGACGGTGTCGGCATGGTCCGCTCGTTTGTAAATGAGTTTGCTAAAGTGACTAAACGAATCGAGCGCGACGGAAGTAAGAACTTGAAAGGCAGAAGTGGAACGATTCTCACGGGAACGTTGTTCGCGCCGGTGCTGCGTAAGTTGGTTGATAAATTGAACGATCGCGTTGGCAGTCAACTCGTAGTAGAGCCGGTCGAGAACGGTTACTTTGGCGGCGATGTTTCAGTTGCCGGATTATTGACGGGCCGCGATCTGTTATCGGTGCGCGAGCGAATCAGCGGCGAGTTTGTTTTGATACCGCGACAGATGTTGAAGAGTGACGACGAGATCATGCTCGACGGAATGAGACTCACCGACGTGGCTAACGATCTCGGTTTGCCGGTTCACGCGATTAACCTGGACCAGTTCGCGAGTTTGTTAACGCAGAAAAACTAAGCGCATGTCCGAACCCACCAAGCGAGTTCTGGACGTTGGCTGCGGCCAAAACAAGTTTCCCGGCGCAATCGGTATCGACGCTAATCCGCGCAGTCATGCCGACGTCATCCACGACCTCGGCGTCTTTCCGTATCCGTTCAGCGACAATGAGTTTGAAGAGATCGTTAGCAACCACGTGATCGAGCACGTGCCGGATGTTATTGGGTTCGTGACCGAGTTGCACCGCATCACGAAGCCGGGCGGCAAACTAAAAATCCTGACGCCGCATTACTCGAATCCCGACTGGCCCACCGATCCCACGCATCGCAATCATTTCAACAGCTACTCGTTTACGTGCTTCGTTCCCGCGCAAACGCCTTTTCCGTTTTACACGACAACCGAACTGCGACCACTCAAGACGCACGTCAGTCTTGCTAATTTGTGGCGCGCGCTCGGAATCGAATTTGTAGTTAACCTGGACCAGCGTTGGCCCGCGTTTCGGTTCACCCGCAAGTTCTGGGAGTTTTACCTCTCGATGATCTTCCGTGGCAAAGAGCTCTCTTTTGAGTTCGAAGTCGTCAAGCCTTCAAAGTGAAATCTTTGCAGGGTAGTTGGGATCCCAAGCTACCCTGCATCGATCATTTTTCGAGGCCATTTCAAGTTACTTCGCGGCAACAAGAAATACGTCCCAGGCCCAACGTCCGACTTTCTTCTGCTTCGCGTCATCAACCTTCGCGCGATATCGAAACTGATTGCCGTACTGATCGACTTGTTTCGACATTTTGTAATCAAGCGCGAGTGAATCGACGCCCAAAGCCGGCAGCGTCAACAACTCAGAAGGTTCGGAAACGCCGTTGTGGTTCACGTCCTGCCACAAGCGGAGTCTGGCGAAGACGGCATCGCGCTTGTCGATCCAGCCATCGTTGTTACCGCCGTTGACTGATTTGTCGTATTCAGCGAGTGCGAGAAAGCCGTTCTTCTCTCGATCGGCCGGAGGCTGAGGTGTGTAATTGCCAAACAACTCAGTTCCATCATCGATGGCGCCGTTGCCATTGCGATCGAGCACGAGCCAGGCATCGTCTGACGAAGCTGTGGTCCATGATCGCAACTCGGCGGTGCCGTCGGCGTTCAAATCGAAATTGACGCCCAGTTGTGCCATCGTGAGAGCAAACCCATCGCCGGCTGTATCGATCAAGATGGGACTGCCGTTGCAAGCGCCACTACCGTCATCGCAACAGCACAGACAAGCACTCCAGGTAAATGGCCAGTCACAGATTCCGAAGTCGCAAGTTTCTCGTGGATCCATTATCACGTTACCACTGGCGCCAGCACCTCCATTGCTACCAGCCCCGCCGGGGCTGCCGGCACTGCCATCGGATCCTAATGAACCATTATTTCCGTTGAAACTTGAATTTTGGCAAAGCGCTAAGTTCCCCCGGAAACCACCGGCACCGTAGATGCCGCCGTCTCCTTTTACTCCAGCCACGCCGCCGGCACCACCGCTACCGCCCGCTCCACCACTGGCGCCAACAGAGATGTAGCTGGTACCACAGTTTTGCGGATAGCTGACGTAAATATCGCCGGCATCACCGCCGGCTCCACCGGTGCTGCCACTGGCGCCATTTCCACCACGGCCGCCAGCTCCACCATTTCCACCATTACCACCGTTTCCTGAACCGCCCTGATTGCAGGCGCAGCCAGCTCCATTTCCGCCGGTTCCACCCTGGCCTCCGGTTCCGCCTTTACCTCCTGGCCCACCGCTACCGCCATCTCCTCCGTCGCCCCCGTCCGATATGAAGATATAGCTGCCGGTGGGAGAATCCGGAATGGGATACCAGATTGCTCCTCCATCTCCGCCAGCCCCGCCGGGTTGTCCTCCGGCTCCATTCTGGCCATTCCCGCCTGCACCCCCTGTCGTGCCATTCAGGCCAGGTACAGTAGTGCTGCTACCACAAGAGCCGTTCCCGCCAGTCGTACCCGTGGTACCTGCACCACCCTGAGAGCCTCCAGTGCCTGAATCGCCGTCGTCACCAAAAGTGCCGGTAGTGTTCTCGCCGCTCTGAAAGAATCCGGCCTTGACCACTCCGCCTCTACGGTTGGCTATCGCTTGCTTGTTTTCCAACCACTCCTTTCGTCCGAGGCCGCTCGTATCGATCGTGATGCTGCCTTCGAGCATTACGGGTAAGACGGGCAAGACGTTATTACTCTTCCCCCCGGCATTGATGAACTGCACGCCGCGCTCAGCCCGCTCTCGGCGATAGCGCGCCAACGCTCGCTCGAAAGAAGTACCCAGGACACCGGAGTCATCGATCGGATAGACGTAAATATTGAATGGTCCTCGAATAACCGCGTCCTTGCCCTCGAAGATCAGGTTGCGGACGAGAATCACCGTGTCGCCTTCCAACTTAACTTTTTCGGGCAGATAGAGCGTGTGGGCCATCTCGACGTTCTTTAAGCGTTTGGGCCCTCTCCGCTTTTCCTTTAACTCAGGCATCTGCTCGAAAGTTGAATGCAAGGTCTTGCGCCAATCAGGCGTGAGCAGTATCTCGGGATCGAATGGGACATTTCTATCGACAAGAAGTTTTTTAGCCTTCTCAAAACTTTTACGTCTCCTTTCTTCCTTCGACTGTCCGCGAGACTGTGCGGGCGGCTGGGTGATTAAGCCTGCTGAGGCGCCTACCTGTTTCGAGCTGTAGAGCAAGCCAGGTACGAACAAGAGTGACAACAGTGATGCGTAAGCGATGAGTTTATTCATGAGGGTCTCCTTGTTAACTTTTTGGGTTGGGTGACGGTTGAGCGTTACTTTGCGGCAACGAGAAATACGTCCCAGGCCCAACGTCCGACTTTCTTCTGCTTCGCGTCATCAACCCTCGCGCGATATCGAAACTGATTGCCGTACTGATCGACTTGTTTCGACATTTTGTAATCAAGCGCGAGTGAATCGACGCCCAAATCCGGCAGCGTCAACAACTCGGAAGGTTCGGAAACGCCGTTGTGGTTCACGTCCTGCCACAAACGCAGTCTGGCGAAGACGGCATCGCGCTTGTCAATCCAGCCATCGTTGTTGCCACCGTTAACTGATTTGTCGTATTCGGCGAGTGCGAGAAAGCCGTTCTTCTCTCGATCGGCCGGAGGCTGAGGTGTGTAATTGCCAAACAACTCAGTTCCATCATCGATGGCGCCGTTGCCGTTGCGATCGAGCACGAGCCAGGCATCGTCTGACGAAGTTGTGGTCCATGATCGCAACTCGGCGGTGCCGTCGGCGTTCAAGTCGAAATTGACGCCGAGCTGCGCCATCGTGAGAGCAAACCCATCGCCGGCTGTATCGATCAAGATGGGACTGCCGTTGCAAGCGCCACTACCGTCATCACAACAGCAAAGACAGCCACTCCAATTAAATGGCCAGTCGCACACTGCGAAGTCGCAAGTGGATCGCGGGGTTAGCGACACGCTCCCAGCCTCCGTACCGTCAGCCCCATCACTGCCAGCCGCTCCATCACTGCCTGCGGCGAGACCGATCGAACCCGTTGCCCCAGTTGCTCCATTCCATCCGGCAGTTCCACAAGCCGTTGCGCCTCCGCTGAGACCACCAGCACCGCCTGCTCCGCCGTTTCCCTTTACTCCACCAAATCCGCCTGGCGCACCGTTTCCTTTTTCTCCATAGCCCGGATCCGTGACGATAAATCCGGTACCGCAGTTTTGTGGATAGCTGATGGCAATATTGGCGCCCTTACCGCCGTTGCCACCATTGCCGCCGTTCCCACCGTTCCCGCCGTTCCCGCCAATGCCACCGCTTCCACCGTTTCCGCCCGCTCCTGAACCGCCCTGATTACAAGCGCAGTTGGCTCCGTTTCCGCCCGTCCCACCAGTGCCGCCGGTTCCGCCCTTGCCGCCGTTGCCACCGTTGCCGCCATCTCCTCCATCACCACCGCGCGCTAGAAAGACCCAGATACCGGCGGGAGTATCTACAATGCTGGTGTCGATCGCTCCAGCGTTTCCGCCGTTTCCCCCGTTGTTCCCCGGATTTCCTCCCCCGCCGACGTTGCCCGCATTCCCAGCGTTGCCAGAGGCGCCATTTACGTTATTGCACGCGCCATTTGCTCCGGTGGTACCGGTGGTACCTGTAGCACCCTGAGAACCTGCTGTGCCCCATTGGCCATCGCCACCGAATACGCCGTTATGATTGTCTTCCCCACCTTGCTCCTGGCCCTGAAAGAATCCAGCTTTGACCATTCGACCTTTACGGTTGGCCATCGCTCGCTGGTTTTCCAGCCACTCCTTTCGTCCGAGACCGCTCGTATTGATGGTGATCGTGCCTTCGCGCATGATGGGCAAGACGGGCAAAGCGCGACTGCTGGTCCAACTGGCATTGACGAAGCGCACGCCGCGTTCGTTTCGCTCTCTTTGATAACGCGCCAACGCCTGATCGAAAGAAGTACCCAGTACGCCTGCTTCATCGATTGGATAGATGTAGATATTGAATGGTCCGCGAATAACCGCGTCCTTGCCCTCGAAGATCAGGTTGCGGACGAGAATCACCGTGTCGCCTTCCAATTTAACTTTTTCAGGCAGATAGAGCGTGTGGGCCATCTCGACGTTCTTTAAGCGTTTGGGCCCTCTCCGCTTTTCCTTTAACTCCGGCATCTGATTGAAGGTCGAATGCAGGGTCTTGCGCCAGTTTGGCGTAAGCAACAATTCGGGATCGAAGGGAACACGTTTGTCGACGAGAAGTTTCTTAGCCTTCTCAAAATTCTGACGTCTCCTTTCTTCCTTCGACTGTCCGCGAGACTGTGCGCCTTGTGGGTTGGCCAAACTTGCGGACGCGTCTACCGGCTTGGAGCTGAAGAGCAAGCCAGGTAAGAACAAAAGCGACAGCAGTGATGCGTAAGCGATGACTTTGTTCATGAGGTCTCCTTGTCAACCATCCCGGTTAACAGTTTTCGAGGTTTAGAGCGACACGAATGCCAGTAGCTCGCTCTTTAGGTGTGGGGGATTTGTTGCACCCGTGTTCGAAAGTGGGGGATTTATTGCGCCCGTGCTCGAAAGTAGTATTGCGACTGGCTTAGGGAGGTAGGCCGCAGTTGGAGATTGCGGTTAATGGGCCGGGAGTCTACTCCTTGATCGTGATGTTGTCAACGAAATGAATTGAAAGTATCGTCATCTCTTGAATACAAGCTAAATCTGATGGTCCATAGAGTCTTTATACAATTGTTGTGTCTGGTTTTGTTTTGGACCATCGCTGTGGCCCAAACGACACCGAGGCCGCAACCTGGTCCAACACCTCCGTCTGACCAGGCTGAAGACATCGTCAAAATCTTTACCGAACTACGACAGACCGATGTGATGGTCTTCGACGCGAACGGTAAGTTTGTCGACAACTTGAAGCGTGAAGATTTCGAACTGCGTGTCGATGGTAAGCCGGTGCCAATTACGTTCTTCGAACGCGTTGAAGCCGGTGCCGGAAACGAAGAAGCGCAGTGGCTCGCCGTGCGCGAACAGCCAACGCCGTCGAAAGAACCGGTCGCCACAACCTACGGCCGCAAGGTGGTTTTCTTCGTTGACGACATACATCTTTCACCTGCAAGCATCGTGCAGGCGCGCGATTTGATCCGTAAGTACATTGACTACGAGCACACGGAAAACGACGAAGTACAGATTCTCAGCGCCAGCGGCCGGATTGGTTTCTTTCAACAACTAACCGATAACAAGATCGTTCTCCGCAAAGCTACGGAGCGGTTGACCTACTATCAACGAACAGGCAAGGACTACGACCTTCCGCCGATGAGTTCTTACCAGGCGTT
>DATEHX010000452.1:0-2182 GCA_035279345.1 Pyrinomonadaceae bacterium
TGCTAAAGCGGCTTCGACTGCCTTGCCGCGGTCTCCAGTCATCCGGTCATCAGCCATGGCATACATCTCTTTCTTCCGCTCCTCTTCTCGCAGTCGTATCGGCCAAAAGCTCGCCAGTGAGCGGAGAGCATAGCACAAGGAGAGCGAGAATGGAACAGTGTTTCACGCTTGCAACAAACTATTTTTCCCAGAGGGTGAGGCTTCGAAAATACGACTTCCCGCGCGCCGTCGCAGCCCTCTCTGCGTCGTCCGAGGTAATGGAAGTCTGTGAGGAAACGCTGCGCAAGAATACTCCAGCGCCGTTGATTTCGTCGAGTAGGCCCACATTAATCACTTACTTGTTTTACAAACTCGCCAATCCGTTTGGCAGTCGCGGCCGCTCCTTGCAGTCGCTCTATTTCGGAAACGATGGCCGATCCGATTACCACTGCATCAGCGTAACGCTGGACATCTTTGACCTGCTCGGCGGTTGAAATACCAAAACCGACGGCAATCGGCAGCGACGAGAACTGGCGCATCCGGTTAACGAGCTTCTCGGCTTCGGCGCTGACGTTCGTGCGCACACCCGTAACACCCGCGCGAGAGACTGCATAGATGAAACCACGCGCGTGTTGCGCGACGAGTTTCAATCGCTCGTCAGTGGAAGTCGGCGCAATGAGAAAGATCATGTCGAGATCATTCGCGCGCAACTCACTTTCAAATTCACTCGCCTCTTCCGGACTCAGATCGGTAACTAAAACCCCATCAACACCCGCAGCTTTAGCTTCTTCTGCAAGTCGCTTCAGTCCAAACTGCAACAGCGGGTTGAAATAGCTAAAAAGAATTATCGGTGTTTCGATTTCGCGCCGCACACTTGCGACGACCTTCAAAATATCCCCTATCCCTACGCCGTACTTTAGCGCCCTCTCCGACGAACGCTGAATCACCGGTCCGTCAGCCATCGGATCGCTAAACGGCACACCAAGCTCAATAACCGTCGCACCAGACAGTTCGTTCAGAAGCTCTTCTGTAATCGTAAGGTCAGGATCTCCCGCCGTGATGAACGGAATGAAACCCTTCTTGCCCTGCCGCTTCAACTCACTGAAAGCTGCTTCAATTCGTCCCACGCGTTAAGACTCCAACTGTTCGCGCACCGAATTGATGTCCTTATCGCCGCGCCCGGAAAGATTCACGATCATCATCTGATCGCGCCGCAACTCGCGCGCGGCTTTAATCGCATGCGCCACCGCGTGCGCCGATTCAAGCGCCGGAATGATCCCTTCGAGCCGCGACAAAAGTTGAAATGCTTCCAAAGCTTCCGCATCAGACACCGAACTGTATTCAACACGGTTCGAGTCGTGCAAAAACGCGTGCTCGGGACCAATAGAGGGGTAATCCAAACCGGCGGAAACTGAATGCGTCGCCGCCACCTGTCCATTCGCGTCCTGTAACACGTAACTCATCGTTCCCTGCAAGACGCCGGGACGCCCGCCACCTGCCGCGTTGAACCGCGCCGCATGTTGGCCCAACTCGTTACCACTGCCGCCCGCCTCGACACCGATCATCCGCACCGTTTCGTCATTCAAAAACGGATAAAACAGACCAATCGAGTTCGAACCGCCACCAACACATGCAACGAGCACATCCGGCAGACGCCCCTCCGCCTCGAGCATCTGCGCCCGCGCTTCGCGTCCGATCACACTTTGAAAATCACGCACCATCAACGGATACGGATGTGGTCCAAGCGCACTACCCAGCAAGTAATACGTATCCGCGACGTTCGTGACCCAATCGCGCAACGCTTCGTTGATCGCATCCTTCAACGTGCGCGAACCGGCGTTTACCTCGCGCACCTCCGCGCCAAGCAACTGCATGCGAAACACATTCAACGCCTGGCGCCGCATGTCTTCCGCGCCCATATACACGATGCAATCCAAACCAAACAACGCGCAGACCGTCGCCGTTGCAACGCCATGCTGACCCGCGCCGGTCTCCGCAACGATGCGCCGTTTGTTCATGCGCCGCGCGAGCAGCACCTGGCCTATCGTGTTGTTGATCTTGTGCGCGCCGGTGTGGAGCAGGTCTTCGCGCTTGAGGTAGATTTTCGCGCCGCCAAGTTCGCGCGTCAGCCGCTCTGCAAAATAGAGCGATGTCGGGCGGCCACAGAATTCCCGCAGATAATACTGAAATTCTTGCTGAAATT
>DATEHX010000453.1:0-8127 GCA_035279345.1 Pyrinomonadaceae bacterium
CGACGAAGGATTCTTTCCCGAAGACAACGATTTCGATCCGCGTACGATTGGTCTCAACACCGGCATCACCAACGATCAGGATTTCGGCCTGCCACAGATTCGCATCCAGGACGATCTCGGCATCGCCAACATCGGCGCCACACTCTCCGTCCCGCGTGCACGCGTCGACAGCAACTTCCACATCATCGACAACTTTTCGTGGAAGCGCGGCAGTCACGACCTGAAGTTTGGTTACGAATTTCGTCGCACAACGGTGGACCAGTTTTTCGATGCCGGTTATCGCGGCCGTTTGGACTTCGGCTCGCTTGAAGACTTTTTATCAGGCACGCTCAGCGGTGGCCGCCAGGCACGCGGCAACTCCAATCGCTTCACGTTTCAAAACTCGCATGCAACGTACTTGCAAGACACTTTTCGCTGGAGTCCACAGCTCACTTTCAATCTCGGACTGCGTTGGGATTACTTCGGCGTCATCGACGAGAGGGACCATCTGTTGAGCAACTTCGATCCGGTTGCAGGACTGGTGCAAGTGGGTTCACCGGGACTCCCGAGGCTTTACGATCGAGATTGGAACAACTTTTCACCGCGTCTCGGGTTGGCGTGGAACGTCAACGGCAACGGCAAGACCGTGGTGCGCGCGGGTTGGGGTTTGTTCTACGACGCATTCTCGCAGGACTTCTTCGCCGGCCAGCTACCGTTCAATACGTTCAATCCTGGCCCGGCTTTCAATCCGGTCGGCCCAGCGCCGGTTCTCTTTTCGTTCTCGACTGTGCCTGAGATCGAAAACAACGTTCCGATCTTCACAGACTTTCTCGACTCCGACGTGTTCGCAGTCGATCCGAACCTGCGCACGCCGTACATTCAAAACTACAATCTCAACATCCAGCGCGAACTGTTTCGCAATGGCGTACTCGAAGTCGGTTACGTCGGCTCGACCGGCAAGAAGCTGTTTCGCTATCGCGACATCAACCAGCCGTTGAACCCGAGCGTCTCTTCCGCGCGCCCCTTCGACAATGGACCATTCGCGCCCTCAGGCGGAACGTTCTTCTACGTCAATCAACTCGAGACCACCGCGTTCTCAAATTACAACGCGCTGCAAACGAGCTTTTCCGTGCGCGACCGCAGAGGCTTCTCGACGCAGATCTATTACACATGGTCGCACGCGATCGACAACGCTTCCGACGGTCAGGATTACGTGGCGAACGCGACGCAACCTGACAACAGTCATTGCACGCGTTGCGAGAAAGCGAGCTCGAATTTCGATAACCGGCATCGCTTCGTCGTCACCGCCAGTTACGCGCTGCCAAACCTGTGGGAGTCGCATCCGCGTCTCGGAAAAGGTTGGCAGCTCAACACCGTGATCACGTTACGCACCGGCAATCCGTTTCACCTGACGCTCTTTGACGACTACAACAACACCGGCGAGTTTTTCCCGCGGCCCGATGTCGTGGGCGATCCGTACGCCGGCACCCGCGCGCCGGATCGATTCATCAATCTCGCCGCCTTCAAAGTGCCCTGCACACTGGATCCCAATGGTGACGGCAGCGCGGCTTCGTGTATTCCCGGCACGTGGCACTTTGGTTCGCTTGGCCGCAACGCGTTGCGCGGTCCGGGCTATCAAAACGTCGACTTCTCGATCTTCAAAGACACGGACATCACCGAGAACCTGCGGCTGCAACTACGCGCGGAGATCTTCAACATCTTCAACCATCCAAACTTCTCCAATCCGCTACTCCCAAGCTTCGCCGCCGACATGACCTCGTCAGTCGATCCCGCGACGGGCCTGGGCACAGGTTTTCTTCCCATCACCGTCACGCCCGACGTCGGCATCGGCAACCCATTCATGGGCGGCGGTGGGCCACGGAACATTCAGTTGGCGTTGAGGTTAATCTTCTAGCCACAAAGAGGCACAAGAAGCACAAAAGGCACAAGACGATAAAATAAGGTGTGTTTACCTGATTTGTACTTCTTGTGCCTTTTGTGCTTCTTGTGCCTCTTTGTGGCTAATCTTCTGACCCCAACCAGCCGCCGCTGAAACCCGCGCGGCGCAGGCCATTGACGATGTAAGGACAGCGGCGCATCATGCGCCAGATCAACCCCGAGCGGTAGTTTTCGATCATCATTACGATCGGACCTTGATCGAGACCGTAGTAACCCTTGGAGACCCAGCCTTTCTTGCTCGCTTTGAAGGTCGGATTGTAGCTGCACTTGAAACCGTACTCGCTGGTCATTTCCGGATAGTCTTTGTTGATGCGTTCAAGTGACGGCAGAACTACTTCCGGCGCGAACGGCAACGATCCGGCAACAGCCCACGGCGCGAGAGTGCCGTCGTCAGGACCGTAAGGAATCGAGCGCGCAAGATAATCAAAGAAGCGCACCTTTCGGCCATTGAACCGCTGCACTGCTGGTCCAGGACCATCGCTCGCAGTGATGCCCCATGAGAAACGCCCGTAACCCGCAAACTTTTTCGGATTACGCATCGCGTACGCCTGCTGCGCATAGATTGCACGCCGGCTGTTCTCGAAATAGTCGATCGCCTTACCGCGCATGTATTCGTCCTGGATTCCGCGAAAGTCGATCCACATGTGCGAGAGGTGATGAATGAACAGTGGGCCAGCGTAGAGAAACTCGTGGCCGTAGAGTTTCTTCCACTTGTAAGTGCGCGTCCACGCGCGATAACTCTCTTCAGTTAGCGGGAAACTCGGCGAAGCAAGCGCCAGTATGTAGAGAATCAGCGCTTCGCTGTAACCACCCCAACGATACCTGATAAATCCCCGCTCCGGCCGCCAACCATGTGAGACTGTCAACGCGCCATGCAGCGCCCACTGCCAATCCGCGCGGGCGTAAAGCGTTTCTCCGAGCTCACGAATTTCCCGTTCAGCTTTGGTGTCGCGAGTGAAGTACATCGCGGCGGTGAGCGCGCCCGCAATCAAATAGGTGGAATCGATGGTCGAGACCTCGCAGTCGAGGAAACGGCGGCCGGTTTTCATGTGCAGGAAATGATAATAAAAACCTTTGTAACCGATTGCGTCGTCGTGTGTTCCCTGTGGACTATCGTGAAAAAAGCGCAGCGTTGTAAGCACACGTTTCACCGCTTCGGCGCGCTTCATGTATTTGCGCTCGACGGCAATCGGATACGCGGTTAACGCAAAACCAACCGCGGCAATCGAACACGGCGCGTCCTGTTTCGTGCTGTCGGAGACGAGACCGTTCTCGGGATTCATCTCGTCGGCGAAGTAACGAAACGTGTCGCGTTCGAGACGATTCAGGTCTTCATCTGTGAGTGATGGTTCGAGTACTTTCATCTTTGGGGCCACAAAGAGGCACAAACTTTTAACCAAAATCAATCGTTATCGCGGCGACTGCGTGCGCCGGTAGCTTGACCTTTAGAAAGATCGACTTGTCTTTGTAGCTGATCGATTGTTTTTCCTTCACCAGCCGTGATGCTTTGTGCAACTGCTCCACGTCTTTCGGTTGCAGATGTTCCGGCTGGCCCATCTCTTCCCACAATCGCTTGGGGTTAGCGTGATCCGCATCGATGCGGCAGATGTGCGCCGCGACTGGTTCACGCGCATTCGCCAACGCCATTTCGAGTTGTTCGGTTTCGATGGAATGGCCCGGTGTCGTGTGATTCGTCAGGACAACAGTCACACTCGAGTCTTTTTGAATCACAGAGCAATCAACGGTTTCGTGCAGGCCGTCGACGAGCGACTGCCGATCGCCTAACTGATGCAGCAACTCAAACGCACGGTAACTCGGCTTCGCAATGCCGTGCACAGTGAGCAAACCGAAGCCACCGTGAAACGGCAAATGCTGAAACCTGTGCTCTTCGAAAATGTCTGAAAACGTCCAGAAGCTATAACCTTCAACCAGGCCACGCGCTTCGAGTATCGTGGCGACCGCGAACGCCGCGGCATACGGTTCGTCGTGTAACGGATCGCGTGAATTTGCTGACGAGTTCCACTCGGTGTAGTAAACAGGCCGGCCGCCTGCGTAGCGGCGTGTGTCCTGAGCACGTTCGCGCATGATCCCGCGTTGGCTCTTGAACAGTTGTAACTCCGTATTCCCTTCTCTTTCGAGACCATCGGTCGGATATTGATGCGTGCTGATGAAATCGGCGGGTACTTTGTTTCGCTCGCAGAACTCGACAAAGTCTTCGATCCACTCGCTGCGCGCCGTCGCTGGTCCACCGGCGCGCAGCGATGAGTCGACCTTTTTAATCGCTTCAGCCGTGTAACGATAAAGTTTGAAGTAGTCGCGTTGCGTGCCGGTCCAAAACGACTTCAAATTCGGTTCGTTCCAGACTTCGAAAAACCACTCCCGCACTTCACGCAAACCATAACGCTCAACCCAATGTGAAACGATACGACGTATCAGCGTCGCCCATTGCTTGTAGTCTTTGGGCGGAGTGACGTTCGCTTTGTAATTGAAGACGGTCCTCGTTCCCGACGCGAGCGCCGTTGGCATGAAACTCAACTCGACAAAAGGTTTTATGCCGATCGAGAGGAGAAAATCGAAGACCCGATCGGCGTTGAAGAACGAGTACACCAGCTTGTTCTGATCGCGAACCAGCGTGCCCATGTCGTCCGAAAGCAGACCGTGGAAACGCACGTAGCGAAAGCCGAGTTCGTCACTACACCGCTTCAACTGGCTCTGCCAATCAGCACGCAACGCAACCGGCGCATGATCGCTGCCAATAGTGTGCTCCCAGAAATGCGGAAGCGGCGTCGTTGCTTCTGCCAGATCGCAGAAGAAGCTGATGCGGGTCATTCTCCTGCGTCGCCCTCTTCGATGTTATCGCAGAGCTTTGCGCACGGAACGCCGCACGAGTTCGGTAGTGAGACCGTAAACAAAATGTGAAGTGAGTGCATAAACATGAGTTGATAGCGGGTATGCTGTTGGACCTTTCGCCAAGCCGAGTACGGGAACTGCACCTTCGTCGACCACTAACCAGAACGCTGCGCCGAACGGTAAACCAGCGACGCTAGTAACTTCAGGCGCAACTTCCGCCACAGCTCCGTACAATCCACCGACGCCGGTTCCGAGACTGTAATGAACAGCCGGACCCGCGATCTTCTTCTCTGCTTTCGTCAACTTGTGATCGAAGAGCCCTTCAGAGATCGCCGCTGCCGTGCGCACTGTCGTGTCGTCCGGCTCGTCAGAACTCGCAGGCGAAGCCTCTTCAGGCTGATCGTTATTGCCCACGCTGAACCACAGCTCCTGAAACCGGTTCATGGTCCACGACGCGACCAGTCCACCGACCAATCCTGCCGCTAAACCTTTCAACACTCTTTCCGATTGTCCAGCCACGATTTGAGTCTGCCACCGAAACTTCGCAAATGTGTGCCGCGCAGTTCAGGCAAAATTGGTCTTGCATTTATAAGGGCAAGGCTCTATTATCTGCCGCGCTCAGAAGCAAGATAGCAGTTCCTCCCTGAAGTTTTCCTCCCAGTTTGTCGTTCCCGACAGTTATTCGCTTCCAACACCACCGCCCTAGTGTCAACGGACGCGAATAGTCGACGCTCCCATTGCACCCAGCAAACTGTTCGTCCATTCACTGGAGGTCATAATGAAGAAAACGCTCGTCTTGTTTGTGTTAGTAGCCTTGTCCGTGGCAGCGGTGGTCCTCACTGCGGTTCACGGCCAGAACCAAAACGGCAACGGTAAATTCCGTCGCGCCCGCGCGGAGAAACGAATTGCCAATCAATACATCGTGAAACTCAAAGACGATACGGCCGACGTTGAAGGCGACGCCATTCGCCTCGCGCGCGATTTCGGCGGCGATCGTAACGGAGGTCACGTCTACCAGCGCGCCCTCAAAGGCTTCTCGGTGCGCTTGAACGAACAACAAGCCGCGCGGCTTGCTGAGGATCCGCGCGTCGACTTTGTTGAAGAAGACGCGGTCGTGAGTTTGGGAGCCACTCAGACTAACGCTACCTGGGGACTCGATCGCATAGACCAACGCGATCTGCCTCTCAATTCAACCTACAACTTCAACGCCACCGGCACCGGTGTGCGAGCATACATCGTCGATACCGGCATCCGCGCGTCACACGTCGACTTCGGCGGCCGCGTAGTTTCGGGTTTCACCGCCATCAACGACGGACTGGGCACGAACGATGGCAATGGTCACGGCACGCACGTGGCCGGCACAGTAGGTGGTTCAACCTGGGGCGTCGCAAAGAACGTCACGCTCGTTGCTGTTCGCGTGCTCGACTCGAGCGGTAATGGAACTAACTCCGGCGTCATTGCCGGCGTGGATTTCGTCACGTCGAATCACCAGGCAGGCCAACCGGCCGTAGCCAACATGAGTTTGGGCGGTGGCGCTTCATCGGCGCTGGACACGGCCGTTACGAATGCAGTCAATGACGGTGTGACCTTTGCCGTTGCGGCAGGAAACGAGAATCAGAACGCGTGCAACGTCTCTCCAGCACGCGCAGCGGCGGCGATCACAGTGGGTTCGACCACGACGACTGACGCTCGCTCGTCGTTCTCAAACTTCGGAACCTGCGTCGACATCTTCGCTCCCGGCAGCAACATCACGTCGGCTTGGAGAACCAGCGACACAGCCACCAACACGATTTCGGGCACCTCGATGGCGTCGCCGCACGTTGCAGGTGTCGCGGCTTTGTTCCTCGAAACCAATCCTACCGCGTCACCGGCAACAGTGACCGCCGCGATCGTCAACGGCGCAACACTGAACAAGGTAACGGGTGCGGGAACGGGTTCGCCGAACCGGCTGCTCTTCTCATTGTTAACCGGCGGTGGTGGTCCAACGCCTACGCCGACGCCCACTCCAACACCGACTCCGACGCCCGTTCCGGGAGCGGAATTGTTACTGAACCGGGGCTTTGAATCGGGCGCCGTGAACTGGACCGCGACCGCGGGCGTGATCACTAACTCCACTGGACAAACACCACGGACCGGCTCGTTCTACGCATGGCTCAACGGCTACGGCGTGACGCACACCGATTCGCTGTTCCAGCAGATTACGATTCCCGCCGCCGCGAACAGCGCGACCTTGAGCTTCTGGCTCAAGATCAATTCGGCGGAAACTACGACCACAACACAGTTCGACAGGTTACAGGTACAGATTCGCAACTCCAGTAATACGGTGTTGGCGACACTCGCGACCTACTCGAACTTGAATGAAACCACCGGATATGTTTTGCAGACCTTCAACGTGTCTGCCTTCCGGGGACAAACCGTTCGAATTTACTTCCTGGGCACGGAGGACTCTTCACTACAAACGTCCTTTGTGATAGATGATACGTCGTGCACGACTCAATAACAGTTCTCCGACGTGTTTAGACCCGAGGGACGAGCTCAACCGGCTCGTCCCTTTTCTCTTGAAGCTCTGTGTCTCTGTGTCTCGGTGGTTGTTTCACCTACCACCGAGACACAAAGACACAGAGACAAAAACAAAAATATGAACAAATTAACGATCCCATTTGCTGCCGCTACCTTGATACTCATTGCTGCTGTTGCGGCATCTGCTCAGCAACCCTGCGCCACTGCCTCGAAGTTTGGCGCTGACGATCAGATCGGCAACATGAATTACGTCACGCCCGCTAAAACACTCGCCGCCACCAAACTGGTGACCACAGGCAAAACTTATCGCCTCGCGATCGAGACTAACAAGGACACGCCTGCGTATCCGCCGCGCACGTTCGCGGTCACGATCGTGCAACCGGGCCAGACAGGCGGCGGCACGCTTGGTCCAACCAAAACCACGTACAACGACGACGTAATCAACGGTTGGGCCGGCGTCGGCACGCAACTCGACGGATTGGGCCACATCGGCATCGATAGCCTTTATTACAACTGCAACAAAGCCGCTGACTTCGCGGCCACTGACGGCTTGAAGAAACTCGGTGTTGAGCACGTGCCGGCGGTTGCAACACGCGGCGTACTGCTCGACATGGCGGGCTACTTCAATACCGACATCGTCAAAGAAGGCACGCCTTTCAACCGCGCGGAGATCGAAGGCGCGATGAAACGTCAGGGCATCAAGTCGATCGAAAAAGGCGATGTGGTGTTGTTCTACACCGGTTGGCTGAAACTACTCGGTAAAGACAACAAGCGTTTCGGTTCGGTCGCGCCGGGGTTGGGACGTGACGGTGCGAAGTA
>DATEHX010000454.1:0-11987 GCA_035279345.1 Pyrinomonadaceae bacterium
TGAAGCCGAGGCGCAGTACGCCCGTGGTTCCTACGCGAGCGCTAACGAAACGTACGCCCGCGTCGACAAGACGAAGTTGAGCGCGAGCGATCGGCGCTGGGTTGAGTTTCGCCTGGCTGACACTTCGTGGCGATCGCAAGCTGCAACGCAGACTGCCGATACGACGAAGTTTGACGCAGCCCAGAAGCAGCTCGGAGAACTGATTCGCGTCGTGGAAAAGGAAGAGGATCGCGATTTGGTTTGGGCCGAAGTGCACGAATCGTTGGGTGATTTTTTCTGGACGCGCCGCGGCCAGATGAACTGGGGCGCGGGCTGGCCGCACTACCAACAAGCGCTCGACTGGTGGGCCGGTCAACGCGATCTCGATCGCGCGCGTACTCGTTACCTCACGATCGTTTTCAGAGCCGCTCATCCGATTACTGACGGCTATTATTTCTACACTTGCTACGGCAATTACATCCCGCTCGACGTTCTCGAAAACGCTCTCAAGATCAGCAACACGGCAAACGATCAGTCGCACCTTCATTTCCTGATCGGAATGACAATGCGTTACACGAGCGGAGATTATGCGTCGCGCCAGCGCGTGCCCGACGAGTTTGAAGATGCGCTTACCGCTGGCCGGCAAACGGAGTGGTACGACGACGCGCTGTTTCATTACGCCGAGTGGATGAACAGCAACGGCACGATCCGTCAATTGGAAGATGGCCAGTGGCAGCAACAACCTGATTATGTAAAAGCGCTTGAGCTTTATCGCCGCCTGCTTCGTGAGTATCGCAAAGGTGAGACTCAGTATTTCGACCAGGCAGAGCAGCGGGTAAAAGAGATTACAGAAGCGACTGTCAGCGTCGGCGTGTCGAACATCTTCCTGCCGGGTTCCGAGATTCAATTCAACTTGAACGCGCGCAACGTGCGGCGCGTCGACTTCGCGATCTACAAGTTTGACATGACGCGCGACATACGTTTCAGCCGAACAGGCGACGTCGATGAAGGCGACGCGGAGCCTGACACGTGGATTGGGAAACTCCCGATCGCCGGACGCCAGCCTGTCAAGGCGTGGTCCAGGCCTGTCGACGAGAACGGATCGCATCAGCAACATAACGCCGAGGTTCGCGTTGACGGTCAACTTCCAGCGGGCGCGTATCTGCTCGAAGCAAAGAGCGGTTCACTTTCGGCCCGCGACATCATCCTCGTTTCTGACGTGACGCTGGTGATCAAGTCTTCAGCGAAACAGGCGCTGGCATTTTTCGTCAACGCCGTTACCGGTGCGCCGATCCCAAACGCAAACGTTGCGCTGTGGGAGAGTTATTATCAGTCCAACAAGTGGCACTGGAGACGTTTACGCCAGATCACAAACACCGACGGGCTCGCGCATTTCACCCTCAGCAGATCTGACAGTTCGACTCAGCTTTTTGCCACTGCCGCGCTCAACGAGCGACAGGCTTTTGCCGCGAGCTATGCCTACACGCAAGGCGCCCAGGGAGATACCTGGCGCATTTACGCGTTCACCGATCGGCCCGCGTATCGTCCGAAGGAGACGATGGAGTGGAAGTTCATCGCCAGACGCCGCGGCACGGAAGCCTATTCAACCCCCGCGAACCAGGTTATCGAATATCAGATCAACGATCCGCGCGGCACGAAAGTCACTGAAGGCAAGGCGACGTTGAATGCGTTTGGCAGCGCGTGGGGATCGCTCGATCTGGGCGAACAGTTACCGCTCGGCGAGTATCGGGTTCAGTTTTGGGACGAGGGCCGTCACAACAGTATCGGCGGCGCACAACTGTTCCGTCTCGAGGAATACAAGCTTCCGGAATTTAAAGTCGAAGTTAAGACACCCGAACAGGACGGCAAGAAAAAGGCATTTCGTCTCGGCGAGAAAGTTGAAGTCGAAATCCAAGCTGATTACTACTTCGGTGGTCCAGTCAGTAATGCTTCAGTGGAAGTAGTGGTCTATCAGAACCCGTTCTATCACTATTGGTATCCGTACCGCGAGTACCCGTGGTACTACGACGATTTCGATCGCGGCCGTTCCTATTATTACGGCCAGGGACCAGTCATCAAACGCGAGACGATCAAGACTGACTCGACCGGAAAAGCAAAGTTGAGCTTCGACACGCCGCGTGACAACTACAATCAGGATTTTCAGTATCGCATCGAAGCGCGCGTCGTCGATTCGTCGCGGCGTGAGATCGTCGCGAGCGACACAGTGCGCGTAACGCGGCAGCGTTATTACGTCTATCCGCGCCCCACGCGAAACATTTCACGACCCAAAGACAAAGTCACAGTCGATATCAAAGCGCTCGACGCCAATGAGCAGCCGGTGCAAACCGAAGGCACTGTGAAAGTGACGCGCGACTACTGGTGGGAGATCTGGATCGATCCGCGTGGACGTGAAGTGCAGGGCGACGAACTGTGGCGGTTGCAACAACCGGGACAAACGTTTCCGCCGATTCAGCAGCGTGGCCAGCGGCCGTGGCGTTTGAAGTTTCGCGGGTATCAGCACGAAGACATCTCGACGCAGACAGTAAAGACTGACGCGGAAGGCGTTGCGCAGGTCAATTTCACGCCTGATAAAGAAGGCTACTATCGCGTGGCCTGGGCGAGCAGTCAGGGCGCCGATCCGAAGCGCGATCGTTTTCTGCCACTCGTGAAAGCGGAGACGTATGTTTTTGTCGCGACCAATGCGACGACCGCGCTCGGTTATCGCAGTGGTGGTTTGGAAGTGGTTGTTGATAAAGACACGTTTCGCGCGGGCCAAACCGCGCCCGTGATGATCAACGTGCCCGTGCAGGATCGTTACGTGTTGTTCAGCGTTGAGGGTGAAGATCTGTTCAGTTATCAGGTGGTCCATGTTACCGGCACCGCAAAACTGATCGAGGTCCCGATCGAAGAGAAACACATCCCGAACGTTTACTTAAGCGCGTCGATGGTGAGCGATACGAACTGGTTTGCTGATACTAAACAGGTCGTCGTGCCGCCGATTCAGCAGTTTCTTACGGTCGCCGTGAATGCCGATCGCGAGCAGTATCAACCACGTGAAGAAGGAACGTTGTCGATCACGACTAAAGACGCGGATGGCCGTCCGATCTCGACGGAAGTCGCGCTCGGTCTGGTTGATGAGTCGGTGAAATACATTCAACAGGACTACGCGGGAGATCCGCGCCAGTTTTACTATGGCAGCAAGCGGTCTCTGCTGGTCCAAACTCAAAGCACGCTCAATCAAAAGTCTTACGCGCAATATCAGGTGGTCGATGGTGAATTGCGGGATGTTAAATACGAAGCGCGAGCAAACGAAAAAGACGAGTTTCGAAACCTTGCTGCCGATGGTTCGGTTAACGCTCCGCGTAGCATAGTTACACTTGGCGGTGCCGCGACCGTACAGCGTGCCGACATGGCCTACGATTCCATTTCAGCGAAGACAGTATCGGAACTTCCGGTAAATGGACGTGCGGCCCAACAGATGCCGCCTCCTGCACCCACGCCTGTTGCCGGTCAGGAACCCGCGGTCCAGGTGCGCAGTGATTTCCGTTCGACGATTCTTTGGTTGCCCGACGTGAAAACAGATGCGAACGGCACCGCGAGTGTGAAGGTCAAGTATCCCGATTCACTGACGACGTGGTCCGCAACGGCGCGAGCAGCCAGCACTGGTAATCAATTCGGTATCGGCAACTCAACAACGCGAACGAAACAGCCGTTGATCGTTCGTTTACAAGCGCCGCGTTTCTTTGTCGTCGGCGATCAGGTGACTGTGTCGGCAGTTATCAACAACAACACCGATCAGCCGATGCGCGTTGCGCCTGCTTTACAGGCCGAGGGCCTGACGGTTTCGGGTGAACCGGCGCCGGTGGAAGTGAAGGCCAACAGTGAGATGCGCGTCGATTGGCGTGTTGACGTAACACATGCGAGTGAAGCGAAGTTGAAGGTCGAAGCTCGTGGCGGGCAGTACGCCGACGCGATGGAGAAGCGCTTCACGATCTTCGAGCACGGCATCGAGAAGTTTGTCTCGCGTTCCGGCAAGATGCGCGGCGACAGCGTTGCGATCAAACTCGACATCCCAAAGGAACGTCGCGCTGATTCGACGAACCTCACCGTGCAGATCGCGCCGAGTATGGCTACGACAATGCTCGATGCGTTGCCGTACCTGGTCGATTATCCGTACGGCTGCACGGAGCAGACGATGAGCCGCTTCCTGCCTGCCGTGATCACTGCGAAGACGTTGCGCGATCTCGGTCTGAAACCGGAAACGGCGATGCACAAGATCTTCGGCGGGATTGAACAATCGAGTGCGGCAGCGACACATCCGAACGGCAAACGCGATCTAAAAGAACTCGAGAAGATCACGAAAGAAGGGTTGGAACGTCTTTACGACTTCCAACACGGCGATGGCGGCTGGGGCTGGTGGAAACAAGGCGAGAGCGATCACTTCATGACCGCTTACGTCGTTTGGGGAATGACTCTCGCGCGCCAGGCCGGCGTTGAGGTGAAGCCTGACGTCGTCGAACGCGCGGTGAGTTTTCTCGACAAGGAACTGGTCGAAGAAGAGAATAACTACGACGGACAGGCGTGGATGCTGCACGCGCTCGCGGTTTATCACAACGCGCAGAAACGTGCGGAGGTCAGTAAGTTTCAGGACACTGCTTTCAAGAATCTTTGGAACAACCGCGACAAGCTGAACGCTTACACGCGCTCGCTGCTCGCGTTGTCGGCGCACAACTACGGGTTTAGCGACCAGGCAAAGACGCTCATCGAAAACCTTCAAAACGGTGTGAAGATCGATTCACAGCTGGACACGTCGATCGTCCAGCGCGGCGCGCAGACTTCCGATCCGTCGGTTATCGGAACTGCGCATTGGGGCGAAGATGGGATTTACTGGCGCTGGTCCGATGGCGGTGTTGAAGCAACGGCGTTCGCGCTACGTGCGCTGCTGGCGATCGATCCGCAGAACAAGCTCGTCGAACCGGTTACGAACTGGCTCGTGAAGAACCGTCGCGGCGCGCAGTGGAGCAACACGCGCGACACTGCGATCGTCGTGCTCACGCTCAACGACTTTCTGCGCACGAGTGGTGAGTTGCAGCCCGTGATTGGTTACGAACTGTTGGTCAATGGAACGCCGGTGACTTCAAAACAGATTACTGCTGACGATGCGTTGAGCGCGCCGAGCCGGTTTGCGATCTCGCGCGAGTTGATTCGCGACGGCCAGAACGAGATCACGATCGTGCGCAAGAACGGCAATGGACCGCTCTATTTCTCGGCCGAAGCGGAGTTCTTCAGTCTCGAAGAACCGCTGAAGCCGGCGGGCAATGAGATCTTCGTGCGCCGGCAGTATTTCAAACTGGTGAACCACCCGACGTTGCTCAAAGGCGTCGTGTCCGAACGCGTGGCGCTCAACGACGGCGAGACGGTGAAGAGCGGCGATCGCATTGAAGTCGTGCTCACGGTCGAAGCGAAGAACAACTACGAGTATCTGTTGTTTGAAGACCTGAAACCGGCGGGACTCGAAGCGGTGCAGATTCGCAGTGGCGAGAGTCTGTACATCAAGCAATTGAAATCGGGTGGCGGATTTACTGGAAACGCGCGTTGGGTCTATCAGGAACTACGCGATCGGAAGGTCGCGCTGTTTGTCGATCGACTGCCTGAAGGCATTTGGCAGGTGAGTTACGAAATGAGAGCCGAAGCGCCGGGCACGTTCCATGCGCTGCCTGTGTTGGGCCATGCGATGTACGTACCGGAGATTCGCACTAACGGCGCTGAGTCCCGCATGCGCGTCGTCGACTAAAAGCAATCCACAGATTACGCAGAGACTATTACCAGTCTGCGTAATCTGTGGATGGTATTAACGCAGTTCTTCGAGACGGGCCTTTGCTTCCTGGATCATCGCTTTGACCTTGCCCAGGTCGTCGAGCGTCATGGTTTGGGTCGCGCGATCGCAGATGCCGGTGCTCAGAATAACCGCGGTGCCGCGTTGCGTCTGGCGAAAGACCCCGAGTTCCAGGTCGCCGAGCGTCTTGTACCTTGCTTCGAAACTAGCGAGCTGCGTGACCGATTCATCGACACGAGAAATCGTATCGATCGCCTTGAGCAGCTCGTCGAATTCTTCATAATCGACAAACGCGCGATTTTCGTTGGGCCGCTCGCCACCTTCTCGCAACGAGACCACAATGCCTTTCGCTCGGAAAGGGTATCCCGAAGCGCGCATCTCGACTGCGTCGATCCGCACGCCCCTCACCTCTACTGTGGTGATGCGCGTGAAGCCCTTGATGATGACGCTTTTATACGCGTCGTCGAGAATTTCCAGCTTGGTCCGTGGTTCGAACGGTTCGCAACCGATCTTACGCCAAAATTGTGGCCCAGGTTGCTGGGCCACGGAAGAAGCACAGGAAAGCAGAATCACAGCCAAAAGCAGGACAAGCCGGGTGGGGTGCATGTAAGACTCTCCTTCGGTTTTGTTGGGACGAAGCGCAGGGAGAGTACGTTACAAATCAGTGTCACCTCCAAGTGTCCCGATAGTTCCAAAAACTTTTACTGCGCTCGTGACGACGACTGTGGGCCGGATGGCTCCAGGTATTTGTCGAGCCAATCGAGCACCGTGTTGAACCACAGGTGGGAATTCTGCGGCTTCAACACCCAATGGCCTTCGTCAGGGAAGATCAGGATCTTGGAGTCGATCCCTTTGCGCTGCACGGCGGTGAACAGTTGCATGCCTTCGCCGATCGGCACGCGATAGTCGAGTTCGCCGTGAATGATCAGAATCGGCGTGTTGAAGTTCTGAACGAATTTGTGCGGCGACCAGCGCGTGTATTGCGCCGGACTGGACCACGGCTGACCTTTGAATTCCCATTCCGGGAACCAAAGCTCTTCGGTCGTGCCGTACATGCTGTCGAGGTTATAGACGCCGTCGTGTGAGACGAGCACTTTGAAACGGAAACGCGGATCGTTGTTATGACCGAGGATCCAGTTGACCATGTAGCCGCCGTAACTCGCGCCGGCCGCGCCGATGCGGTTGCGATCGATAAATGAATTACGGCGCAAGACGTCGGCCACGCCGTTCATGATGTCGACGTATGCTTTGCCGCCCCAGTCGCCGCTGATCTCATTGACAAACTGTTGTCCGTAGCCGGTCGAGCCGCGCGGGTTTGGCGCAAACACGACGTAACCGGCATTCGCAAACACTTGCGGGTTCCAACGATAGCCCCAGTTGTCGTTCCACGCGCTTTGTGGACCACCATGAATCAGCACTGCCAGCGGATACTTCTTGCTCGGATCGAAGTTGTTCGGCTTAACGATGAAGCCGTGAATCTTGCGGCCGAGTGCGCCGGTCCATTCCACTTCTTCCGCGGCTTTCAAGTTCGCGCGGCTCATCGCCTGCGCATTGACAGTCGTTAACGCAGTCAAGCTGCTGCCATCGACATTCGCTGTGTAAAGTTCCGCGGGAGACGCGATCGAGCTCGACACAAAGACAAATTTGCGTCCATCGGGTGTGATTGAGAGATTGGTCGCGAAAACGTTTCCGACCAGTTTTTGCGGTACGCCGCCGCCGATTGGCATTTTGAAAACCGGTTCTTTGCCGCGGTCGTTTGCCACGAAATAGATCGAGTTGCCATCTGGCGAAAGCACCACGCCGTCGGCCTGCTGGTCAAATCCTTTCGTCAGTTCAACACTGACACCGGTCGCGCGGTTGTAAGACATCACACGCCAGCGATCGGCTTCGAAACCCGCGGTGGCTTGCGAGCGGTAGATGATCTGTTTGCCGTCGCGCGTGTAGATCGGCGCGGCATCGTAACCACGATTGCGCTGCGTGATGTTTTTAGTTGCGCCTGACGTGAGGTTCATCACGTAGATGTCGCTGTTGGTCGAGATCGCTTCGACTTTGTCCGGATTGCGCAAAAAAGCGATCTCGGTTGAATCAGGCGAGAAGGTGTAGTCGACGCCGGTCGAAGCGGCGTACGGTGGCGAATCAAAATCGCCTGGCGTAAGCTCACGCGCGGTTCCGCCTTTGCTCGAAACAACGAAAACGTGCGTGCGCTTCACATCGCGCCACTCGTCCCAGTGTTTGTAGAGCAGGCGCGTTACGATGTGCGCTTTGACTTTGCTTTTCTCGGCGTCTTCGTCCTTTTTCTTGTTGCACGCGTCGTCCTTGCAATCGGGGTAGACGTCGGACGTGAAGGCGATCCACTTTCCATCAGGCGACCAAACCGGAGCCGCGGCGCCGGTTGATATCTTCGTGACCTGTTCTTTGTCATCGCCGTCGGCGTCCATCACCCAGACCTGGCCGCCGGTCGTGAAAGCGATCTTCTTGCCGTCGGGAGACCAGCGCGGCGCGGTCGACGAGCTCTGGCCGTCAGTCAATCGCTTCAACTCACCACCGTCGATCGAAGTGACGTAGATCTGCGTCACGGTCCGGTTGGCGTCGAAATTGACGTCGCCAATCGTGAACGCCACGCGGCGGCCGTCAGGCGAGATCTGCGGATCGCCGACGCGCCGCACCTTCAACAGATCATCGATCGCGTATGTGCGGGTTTGGGCCGGGGCCAGTGACGCGAGAGTGAGCAACAGGACGGGAACGAAGAAAACAACACGCTTCATAAATTTTCCTCAGCTTTGGGTTCAAACTAATGGGTGCCACAAAGAGGCACAAGAAGCAGCAGGAGTTGTGAACACATTTATGCTTTTTTGTGCTTCTTTGTGGCTATTATTGCACAATGATTCGTCGCCTCATAGTTTCGCTGGTCCGGCTTGCGCTCAGGATCTACTTTCAACGCATCGAGGTAACGGGCCTCGAGCACGTGCCGCTCGACACGCCCGTGATCTTCGTACTCAACCATCCGAACGCGCTTGTCGATCCGGTTTTTCTGCTGTGTTTGGCGCCACGCCGTGTTTCGTTTCTCGCCAAAGCGCCGCTGTTTCGCATGCCGTTCATCAGTTTCCTGGTGAAGTCACTCGATTCGCTGCCGGTTTATCGCCGGCAGGACGAGGGACAGGACGTCACGAAGAATGAAGAGACTTTCGTCGCCGTGCGCAAACTGCTGGCGAAGGGCGGCACGATCGCCATCTGTCCGGAAGGCGTTTCTCACGACGAACCGGGTCTGCGTCCGATTAAGACCGGCGCCGCTCGCATTGCGCTCGCCGCGATCTCGACCGGCGAAGTGAAACACTTGGAGATCGTTCCCGCCGGTCTTTACTACACTTCGAAAACAAGCTTTCGCAGTTCCGCGTTGCTCTACTTTGGAACACCGATCGCAGTCACACCCGTACAGCTCGAGTCCGACGGCAGTCCGCCGCGCGACGAGGTGCGAAAACTATCGAAAGAGATCGAAGAAGCGCTGCGGGCAGTGATTCTCGACGCACGTCACGAAGAAGCTCTGCAAACCATCGCCCGCGCCGAACGAATCTTCTCGGCCGAGACACAGGGAAGTGACAGAGATAGCTTGAAGGACGAGCTGCGCCTGCAACAGCGCTTTGTCAAAGCTTACTCGATTCTCGAGGGCCACCAGCCCGAACGGTTGCGGCGTCTCGAACAACGGATGATCCGTTTCGAAGAAGAGTTGAATCAGGCGGGAGTCGACGCTGAAGAACTTTCAGCGCCGTCGTCAACGTGGAGCGTCTTTCGCAGCATCATCAAACGGTCGCTGCTGTTTCTGTTGATGCTTGGGCCAGCGCTGGTGGGCACGGTCGCGCATTATCCTGCTTACCGGCTCGGCGGCTATCTTGCGACGAAATTCTCGCGCGACGCGGAAGACATAATTTCAACAATCAAGATCATCTCCGCGATGCTGATGTTTCCGCTGACGTGGTTGATACTAGCCGTGGCCGGTTATCTGTTGTTCGGTTGGTGGCTGGCGCTTGCGGCTTTGCTTGTCATTCCAGTGTGCGGCTACATCGCCATCATCTTCTTTGAAGAACTGGATAAGTCGATCGCGGGAATCCGCGTGCTCACGTTCTTCCTGATTCGAAGGCGGTTCTTTGTGCGGCTGCTGGCGGAGCGTAAGGCTATCAGGAACGAGATCGTCTCACTAGGCAAGGAAAGTCCGATTGCGAGTGAGTAAGGGACTAGCTATTTAGCGACCGCTATGAAGGGGGAATCTGTTCGATCGCGAGCAGGGAACTCATTTCTTGCGCGCTTTTTTCGAGGTCTTCTTCGAACTCTTGGATCCCGACTTCTTCGTGCTGGTCCCGCCTCGGCCCACACTTCTGCCCCTGCGGCCTTCACTACGCAGTTTACCTGCTTCCATCAATTGTTCGTAAGCGCCGCGAACAACATTGCGTGCTACCTTTAGTGTGTTGGCCAGTTCACGTTCGCTCGGGAGCAATGTGCCCGCTGCCAACTCTCCAGCCTCAATCAGCGTATCTAGTTGTTCGCGTATCTGGCGTGTCATCGACTCCGGTCGTTTTCGATTGACACGAACATTCAGTCTACTCGCCACTGTCTTGACTCCTCTTCAACGAAGTTTAGTTGTGGGGGTTCGAGGGGATTCTATGCACGCCTCTAGCGAGTGTCAAACACTTTTCTTGTCAGTATACAAAGGTTAGACCACCGTGAACTTGTCGTGATAGTGCGAGCCGATTGGGCCAACAACGTTGATGGGGCCAGAAAGGCACGATTCTCGGGGCGTATTGGAATCCCACCGACTTTAGTCGGTGGTACTTTTCATTGGCAACCTACAAGCTGGGTAGGCCACAGTCATCAGAATCCCACCAACGAAGTTGGTGGTACTTCATACCGGACCTACCAGCTCAGTAGGTCGAATATGAAGTACCACCGACTAAAGTCGGTGGGATTCTGATACCTGACCTGCCACCGCTGTAGGTAAAGTATGAAAGTACCACCGACTAAAGTCGGTGGGATTCTGATACCTGACCTGCCACCGCAGTAGGTAGAGTATGAAAGTACCACCGACTAAAGTCGGTGGGATTCTGATAACTGACCTGCTTACTGTCGGACCAGACCATGCTTGCGGAGGATTTCCAGCGTGCGGTCCAACGGCAGTGCTTCTACGGTACGGCCTTTGCCACTGACAGTCGTTGCTTTGAAGAGTGAATTGTAAATGGCCTCTTCGGTCGCTTCGATCACGGCGAGGAAGAGTGGCGACATTGTGTCGTTTGCGAGTGTTTTAACGGAACGAGGCAGGTTGCGCTCGTTTTGATTCTGGGCGCGGACGCGAACATCTTCAGCCGTAGAGAAGGCAATGGCGTAGTCGCCACTCCCGTTTGAGCCCGCTGAACCGGTGCGGGCCAAGCCCATCATCGCGCGCGCGGCCATGCGTTCCAGGTTGCGCGCGTCGACCGGAGCATCCGTGGCGATCACGATGATTATCGAACCGTCAGCATCAGTTTCTTTGCTGTCGCGCTTGCGAGCCGCCTGCTTGAGTTCGTCTCGCAGGTAATAACGATCGAGTTCCTGACCTACGGGAGCGCCGTTGATCGTTAAAACACCGCCGAAGTTCGATTGCACGAGGACGCCGACAGTGAAACCCCCGAGCCGCGACGGCAACTTTCTTGAGGCAGTGCCGATGCCGCCTTTGAAGCCGAACGCGACCGTTCCGGTTCCTGCACCGACCGATCCTTCAGCGACCGCGCCGCCCTTTGCACCCTTGATCGCGTTGAAGACGTCGTCGCGAGTGACGTGCCGCCCGCGAATGTCGTTGAGAAAGCCGTCATTCGTTTCCGCAACGAGTGGATTGATTGATTGCACGTCCTCGTTACCCGGCAGCGCGAGCATGTAGTCCATTAGATAATCGGCAACGCGCGGGACGCTCAGCGTGGACGTAAGCAGGATCGGTGTTTCGATCTCGCCGAGTTCGTTGACCTGAGTCGAGCCGGCGAGTTTGCCGAAGCCATTGCCGACGAACACAGCGCCAGGAACCTTCTCGCGAAACAGGTTTCCGCCGTGCGGAAGGATCGCCGTGACACCGGTGCGCACGTTGTCGCCGCGAATCACGGTCGTGTGACCGACCATGACGCCGGTAACATCGGTAATTGCATTGTGTGGACCA
>DATEHX010000455.1:0-20462 GCA_035279345.1 Pyrinomonadaceae bacterium
GTGCGGCCGTACGAAGAGTTCAAAGCGAATTATCCGGATTACGGTTTGCTCTTCGGCTGGAACCATGCGGAAGAGATCATGGCGAAGGAACAGGCGTTCAGAGACGCGGGCGGACGTTGGATCGTTTACGTTCCGAAGGTACAGGTCCTCCATTGAAATTTCTGCCACAAGAGGCACAAGAAATAGCGGCATGATCAGTTGCGGTAATCCACGCGCGCAGTACGAATCGCACAGGGAAGCGATCGATGAGGCGATCGGACGTGTATTGGCAAGTGGGCGCTACATTCTTGGCGACGAGGTAAGCGCGTTTGAACGCGAGTTTGCGGATTACGTTGGTGTTCGTGACGCGATCGGCGTGGGCAGTGGTACCGAAGCTTTACATCTCGCTCTCGCTGCGTGTGGTGTAGGCGCCGGCGATGAAGTCATCACAGTGGCCCACACGGCGGTGGCGACGGTCGCGGCGATCGAGCTTTGCGGCGCGACGCCGATCTTTGTTGATATCGAACCTGACTACTTCACCCTGAACCCCGATCAGCTCGAAGATGCAATCACCTCTCGCACAAAGGCCGTGATCCCCGTTCACCTTTACGGTCAACCCGCGGATCTCGCAGCAATCACTTCTGTCGCTCAAAAACATGGAATCAGAGTGATTGAAGACTGCGCGCAAGCTCACGGCGCAACGTATCGAGATCGAAAAGTTGGATCGTGGGGCGACGTCGCTTGTTTCAGTTTCTATCCGACCAAGAACCTCGGCGCGATCGGTGATGGCGGTGCTGTGGTGACGAATGATCCGCAGCTCGCGGAGAAGGTACGATGTTTGCGCGAGTACGGATGGTCGTCGGAACGCAACGTTAGCAATGTGAGCGGCTGGAATTCACGCCTCGACGAGTTGCAGGCGGCGATCTTGAGGGTGAAGTTGCGGTTTCTGGACGCGGATAACGAGCGACGGCGCGAGATCGCGGCGTTGTATGACGAGCTTTTGCGTGAATCGGATTTGATCCTGCCACAGCGCCGTTCGGAGGCGACGCACGTTTTTCATCTCTACGTTGTGAGGTCACAGGAGAGAGACGATCTTTTGGCGCGTTTGCGTGGGGAAGGTATTGGTGCCTTGGTTCATTACCCGGTGCCGGTTCATTTGCAGCCCGCTTATCTAAACAGGTTTTCTGGCGCTGACGATTTGCCGAACACGGAAAGGGCGGCAAAGGAAATTTTGTCGTTGCCGATCTATCCCGAATTAGCGGAAGAAGAGATCGAGAGAGTTGCAGCAGCGTGCGTAAGTTACTGCGCAGTCCTGTAGTAAAAGTTGTTGCGCGTTGGGCCAACAAGGAGCCGTTCATCTGGGACGGTGTTTATGAGAGTTTCGATCAGGTGCCGGTCGCAGGCGAGGGGTTTGCGAGTGAAGCGTGGCTGGCAGACATGGAGCGTTATACGCGAACAGCGGTTACTGCGCTTCACAGCGAAGGCGCTGCAATTCCGGCGAATGTACCGCAGTATCACGCGCTGCTGGCGATGCTCGTTTCGATGGTTCCCGTTATAAACCGTCCGGTTCGTGTGCTCGACTTCGGTGGAGGGATGGGGATTGGCGCCGCGAATGTGACGCGCTGTAGGGCAGCAGGGATAGAGCTTGATTACTTGATCGTTGATAACGAAGAGAGTTGTGAACGTGGACGCCGGCTGCTCAGAGACTCTCCGCGGTTGCTCGGAGAGTTTTCGTCAGTGACGTTCATGGCTGAGCTGCCGCGCGATGTTGAAAGTGTCGACGTAATCGTTTTGAGCGGTGTGCTTCAGTTTGTTGAAGAGTATGAAAAACTTCTGAGCGACCTCGCGGCGTTCAGGCCATCGCACTGGTTCTTTGGTTTTCTTCCAGCGGGTGATATTCCGACGTTTGCGAGCGCACAGTTGAACGTACCGGGTTCCGTGCTTCCGGCGTGGTTTTTCAACGTCCGCGAGCTGGTCCAGAAAGTCGAAACGCTGGGGTATCAGTTGATCTTCAAATCGGAGCACGAACGTGTGTTTGATATGAGCAATTTTCCGTTGACTCACCAATTGCCCCGACAGTGCAACTTGCTCTTTCGTCGACAATGAAGGCTGCCCGCGAGTTTCAATCTCCTGAGATACGACTGGAGCGAGTGGCGTGCCCGCGTTGCCGCAGTTTGCGGTCATCACCCGTTTACACCGCGCACGATTACATCTACGGATTGCCCGGCACGTTTTACGCGGAGAGTTGTGACGATTGCGGATTGTGGTTTCAAAATCCGCGGCCGGTTGAATCGGATATCCCTCTTCTTTATCCCGACACCTATGGCCCGCATGCCGAGTCGACTCCTCGCTTCGTGAAGCCTCCAAAACGCGCAAACCTGCTGCGAAAAGTCTGGCGTGGTTGGAACCACGGATTTCTCAAAAAGCTTGGCTATCAACACAGATCAGAGCCGGGCGGATTTACAAGTTTTGGAGAGATAGTGGGTGGCAGATTTTCGCGCACGGCGCGCTGGCGCGCTGCCGTTGATCTCATCCCACGCTTTGTTTCTGAAGGGCGTCTCCTGGAGCTTGGCTGCGGCAACGGCCACACACTCAACAGACTGCGCGACCTCGCTTGGCGCGATCTCTACGGCGTCGAAATCTCCGACTCCGCCGCGCGCATCGCACGACGTTCCGGCTTCACAGTCAAAACGTCAACAATCGAAACGGCGCTCGAGACTTATCCCGATGGTTGGTTCGACGCGATCGTTGCCGAGATGGTGCTGGAGCATCTCGTCAACCCGTTCGAAGTTGTGCAACAGATCGCGCGCAAACTAAAACCGGGCGGTGAGTTTCTCTTTTCAACCGTGATTCGCGACTCGCTCGATGGACGCATCTTCGGCCGCTACGGTGTTTGTTACGACTTTCCGCGTCACATGGTCTTCTTCCGCAAGCGCGACCTGAATGATCTGCTGCGGCCTGACTTCGATTGCATTCAGTCGTGGCATCAGAACACGCCGATAGATTTTCAGCGCCCCGCATACCTGCGTAGCGCTCGTTTCGACCCCGAGCTTCAACGCTTCTTCAAGAGCCGCGCAGGCGCGCGCGTTGTTTACACGCTGGCGCGCCTGAAACTGATGGGCCGCGTTTCTTATCGATGCCGACGCAAACCTTAACGCCGCCACAACCGGAAACGCGTTTGCGCAACGAGTACGTTCAGTCACTCACAGACAAGACCATCGTCGTCACCGGCGCCGGTGGTTATCTTGGCACCGCGCTTCTGTCATCGCTTTACAGCATCCGTTGCCGAATCATTGCCCTCGTTCACGAGAGACGCTGTGTCACTGCGCCTGACGACAGCGAAGCAACTCTCACGTCTCGCTCTGCTGACCTCTCACGTTCAGGTGTGTGGCGTGACGTGCTGCGCGAAACCCGGCCCGACGTCATCATTAATCTCGCGGCTTACGAACATCGCCGCGACTCCCAACACGCGCCCGGTCTCGATCTCGCAATCAACACCGCGACAGTGCTCGAATTGCTCGAAGCCTGTCGAGAGTTAGAACTCAAACCCCGAATCATTCAGGCGAGCTCCGCGAATATCGTCGGCTGCCCAACGTCCCCTTTGGTAAACGAAGACACGCCCGATCGGCCGCTCACGCTCTACGCGATCAACAAGCAGGCCGCCGAACGGTACCTGCGTTATTACGCCGCAGCCTTCGACATCCCGTCGGTCTCGTTACGTTTCGCAAACATCTACGGTCCATTGCCAACCCGAGATGCGGCACTCGAATCACGCGTGGTCCTGAACGGCATCATGCGCCGCGCGCTCGAAGGCGGACCGCTCTACCTTTATCGCAATCAGGCGTGCGTGCGCGATTTCGTTTACGTCGATGACGTGGTGCGTGCGATCTACGCGGTTGCTGGAAGCGAAACGATCGCACTTGGCGGCAAATACGTGGTCGGTAGCGGCGAGGGCTACCCGCTCAAACAAATCATCAATGAAGTCGCGAAACAGGTTGAGAACTTCGACCGGCCGCCGGTCGAAGTTCTTGTCGACACTGAGGCTGCTTTAGCGCCGATTGAGTGGCGCAAGTGTATCGTCGACTACAGCCGTCTTCATGCCGCAACCGGCTGGGAACCGCACGTCAAACTTCATCAAGGAATCGACACGACCCTACGGGCTTTTGTGGGAGGTCAATCGCAGTGAAGATTTTGATAATCGGTGGCGCGGGTTTCTTAGGCGCACACACCGTGCGACGTTGTCTCAGCGATCCGGAAAACGAAATTACAGTGCTCGATTCGCTCGAGCCTGAGTTGCACGCGACCACCGCACATCTCGAATCCGTTTGGGATCGAATAACTTTCGTGCGCGGCAGTATGAACGACGAGTTCGTGATCGCGAACGTGGTCCAGAACCAGGACGTGATCATTAACCTCGCCGCACAAACGTCACATCCACGCTCGTTGCAGAATCCGCTGCTGGATGCACAGATAAACTGCCTCGGTAATTTGAAGCTGCTCGAAGCAGTTCGCTTGTTGAATCGCAAGGCCGTGGTGGTCTATGCGTCGAGTAGCACTGTGATTGGCCGCGCAGTCGGCGATCTGGTTGACGAGGACCACGTCGAGCGGCCGCTGGATATTTACTCCGCAAACAAAGGTGTCGCGGAAAAGTACTATCGCATTTACAACCGCGTACACGACCTGAAAACGATCGTGTTGCGGTTTGCGAACCTCTATGGACCATACGGCAAAGGCAGTCCGGAATTTGGTTTCATCAACTATTTCATCGATCTCGCCCGCCGCGACGAGGAGATCCGCATCTTTGGTAACGGCGAGCAGACACGAAACGTGCTGTATGCCGAAGACGCGGCTGACGCGCTCTACCTCGCGGCGCAGTCGCCACAATTGATCGGCGAGGTTTATTTCGCGACGCACGACGAGCACTTATCCGTCGCGCAGATCGCCGAGGAGATCGTGCGACAGTTTGGCAGGGGAAAGATCACTTACGTCGGATGGCCTGACGATCGCAAGCGAATCGAGATCGAGCAAGTGAAAATCTCGTCTGAACGATTCCGCGATCTGGTTGATTGGCGCCCGGCTTACGATTTCAAACAAGGACTGACCAGAACGAAGGCGATAGTTTCCGGTGCGCTTGATGAACTGGAACCACTGGTTTTTGCGAGTGCAAAGTAAAGCCACAAAGAAGCACAAAAAGCTGCCGAGTCTTTGTACGTTTCTGCTTCTTGTCCTTCTTGTGCCTCTTTGTGGCCTCTGAAGTAAAGCGATGAAAAAGCTGCTCGTGGTTTTGGAAGCGGGTGATAGTTTGCCGAGCGGCGTGATCCGCGGGCTCGCTTACGAACAGTTGTTTGCCGAACACGGTTTCGATGCGAAGTTTGTTTCGCGCCGGCCTGCGCGACTGTTTGAGCAGAGCGCGTTTCCACTGCGGCAGTTGTTTGAGTTTGCGCCGGTGCGTAACCGGTTGATGAGCAGGGCCATCGCCGCGAATGAAAATCGCATTCGCAAACTGGCGCGCGATGTCGACGTGATCTATCTCAACAAGGTCTCGTCTCACGATCTGCTGCAAGACCTGCTGAAAGATAAACAGGCGCGGATCGTTTACGACTTCGGCGATGCGATCTGGTTGCAGGAATGGTCGGCGTCGAAGCTCGACGACGTGCTGCGTCAGGTCGATGCGGTCACTACCGACAACGAAGTGACGGCGAGTTACGTGCGCAAGGTCAATCCGAATTGTGTTGTGATTCCGGATGCTCCCGCGCTGCACGCATTCGACGAACGGCGCGCGGAACTCAGTCGCAAACCAAACGATCGTATCGTGCTCGGATGGCTCGGTTCGCCCGGCACTGCTTACAATTTGTACGTCGTTTGGGAGGCGCTCGAAGAGCTCTTTCGCCGTTACGATAACTTGCATCTCCGGCTGGTGGGAACGGGTAACGATCTGCGGTTTATTCCGGAGTTTGAAAACGTGAAGTTCTCGTGTGTGCCTTGTTACGATCAGTCGCGGATGGTCGAGGAAGTGTTTGGCATGCACGTCGGTTTGTTTCCTTTGCAGAACGTCGAGCGTTGCCAGATGCGCGGCGTGTTCAAGGCGACGAACTACATGAGCGGCGAGGCGGCCGTGGTTGCTTCGCCGGTGGGCCAGTGCGCCGACTTCATCAGGGATGGTTTTAACGGTTTCCTGGCCGCGACAAAGGATGAATGGGTCGGTAAGTTGGAGCAGTTGATCTTCGATCCGGGATTGCGGCGCGGGTTCGTTGAGAACGGCCTTGCGTGTGTGCGCGAAAACTTTCGGGTGGATCAGTCGTTTGCGAAGCTGAAGCAGGTGTTGTCGTCGGTATGAAACTGGTAATCACAGGCGCGTTGGGCCACATCGGTTCGGGGTTGATACATGCGCTTACGCCGCGCGATGTGCATGAAGTGGTGCTCGTCGACAACTTATCGACGCAACGCTACTGCTCGCTGTTCAATCTTCCCGAAGGAATAGACTGGAGATTTGTTGAAGCAGATGTAACGACGGCGGAGCTTGAGACCCTCTTTGCCGATGCGGCCGTGGTGATTCATCTGGCTGCTATCACAAACGCCGCCGAGAGTTTTGAGATCGCCGAGGAAGTCGAACGCGTGAATAATTTCGGCACACAACGCGTCGCGTTGGCTGCGGCGCGAGTCGGCGTGCCGTTGATCTTTCCGTCGACGACGAGCGTGTACGGTGTTTCTGACGGAATCGTGGATGAAGCGTGTGACGCGCTGCAACCGCAAAGTCCTTACGCGAAAAGTAAGCTCGACGCAGAACAGTTCCTCAGCCATTTGGGTGAAACGTCTGGTTTGAAATTCTTCATCGGCCGGTTTGGAACGATTTACGGCGCCTCGATCGGAATGCGATTTCACACGGCGGTGAATAAGTTCGTTTGGCAGGCTTGTGTTGGAGAGCCGTTGACGGTGTGGCGCACTGCGCTCGATCAGAAACGTCCTTATCTCGACCTTTACGATGCCGTGCGGGCGTTGAAGTTTGTGGTCCAGGAGCGTCTTTTCGACAATCAGATCTACAACGTGCTGACGGACAATTTCACGGTGCGCGACATCGTCGAAGCGATTCGAGAACACGTTCCGGATTTGGAGTTGAAGCTCGTCGATTCGCGCATCATGAACCAGTTGTCGTATGAGGTCACGCGCGCGAAATTCGAGTCGCACGGGTTTCGGTTTGAAGGCGATTTCAGACGCGGCATCGGGGACTCGATCAAGAAGTTGAGAGCGCTCAGCCACAAAAAGGCACAAGAAGAGGCACGAGAAACAAAGAAGAGATGGTTAGAGGCGAGCCTTTAGTAAGCATTCTTATTCCGGCGTACAACTGCCGGCCGTGGATCGGTCGGGCGATCGAGAGTGCGTTGGGACAGAGTTGGAAGCGTTGTGAAGTGATCGTGGTGGATGATTGTTCCACTGATGGAACGTACGAGGAGTTGAGGGCGTTCGAAGATGCGGTACGAGTCGAGCGCGCGGCTGCTAATGGCGGGCAGAACAGGACGCGAAATATACTCACTCAACTAAGCAAGGGTGAGTGGTTGGTGTATCTCGATGCTGACGATGCGCTCGGACGCCACTCGGTCGAGACGAAGCTTCAGTGTGCCGCTGAAGCCGACGCGATTTACGGCTCGACGAAGATCGCCACGTATGAAGGTCAACGCGAAATTGAGTCGGAAGTGATAATCGCATGTGAGTACGACGACTTGTGGTCCGCTGCTTTCGCGTGGAAGTTTCCAAACACGTCCGCGTTCTGTTTCAGGCGCAGCGCAGTGTTGGATGTTGGTGGCTGGAACGAAGAGATAAAAAACTGCACGGACTATGATTTGTATTTCCGCTTGCTGCGTGCAGGACACAGGTTCAAAGCTGCGCCGGACGCGTGGTCCACGTATCGACAGTGGAGTTCGACGCAGGCGGTCAATGAGGATCCGCTCAGAAAGATGACGACGCGGCTTGAGTTGATGTTTGAGGCGGCAGTGCAATTAAAGGTGGCGGGCGAGATGACTGCGACGCGAAGCCGCGCATTTTTCGACGCCGCTCTCGGTGTGTTGCGCGTAATGCATCCGCTGGCGCCAAGTCTGGCGAGCGAACGGCACGAGGCGCTGGTGTCGATGTGTCCTGAATGCCGGCCGTCGCGAGAATTGTTTCCGGCGCATTACCGGTTTGCTTACCAGACAGTTGGTTTTTCTTCGGCTGAACGCATAGCCGGGTTCATGCGGTAGTGCCACTCTTTTCGGTAATCATTCCAACCTTTAACCGAGCGGATCTTTTGAGGCAGACGCTGGAGTCTGTGTGGCGCCAGAACTTCACTGACTACGAGGTCATCGTCGTTGACGATGGATCGACCGACGATACGGCGACTTGGCTTTCGGAATTCGCTGCGAAGGTAAAGCTGATTACTCAGCAAAACGCCGGGCCTGGCGCAGCTCGTAACAAAGGTGCGGAAAATGCCTGCGGAGAATATCTTGCTTTTCTTGATAGCGACGACTTGTGGTTTCCGTGGACTCTCGACACCGTTGCCAAACTGATCGACCAGCACGATCATCCCGCGCTTATCTCTGCAGGCATGCTCTCATTCGCCGATCCGCAGGAGTTGGAGTCTGTCAAGAATACGACAACCGTCGCTGACGTGTTTGCTGATTATCTTCAGTCGAGCGATCACCACTACTTTTTTGGTGCGGGGATGACCTTCGTCAGACGAGACAAATTTTTTGAAGTTGGCGAGTTCAGCACGCGGCAGATCAACTTGGAAGATCATGACCTTGTTCTAAGACTCGGAACCGCGAAAGGCTTTGTGCGCATTTTGGAACCGCCGACGTTGGGCTATCGGTCTCAAACTTCCACTTGGACCAACCAGTTCGTGAGGAGTTTCTCAGGCTGCCGATACGTGATTGAGAGTGAGCAAAGAGGACTCTATCCGGGTGGAAAACAGCGTCGTGCCGAGCGCCGGAAAATAATCACCGGACACGTCAGGCCGTGGGCTTTAACGCTCGCGCGAACTGGTGCTTGGCGGCCGGCATGGTCGCTTTATAACTCGACCTTCGTCTGGAACTTGAGCTTGAATCGCTGGCGTTTCCTGCTCGGCTTTTGGGCCAATCTGGTATGAATCCGTTTCCATCCCTGACCCGTGTTGCTGAAGCCTTCAACTCGCGCAGACGAAATCTGTGGTTCGCGCTGCTCGGCGTGAAGTTGCGTGGTTACGTTTGGATGCGGCGCATTTCGATTCCGCGGCAGTGGAGCGACATCTCGATCGAAAAAGACGTCAGTCTCGACGACGGGGTGGTGCTGTTGTGCAGCGGCTCGCCCAGGGAAAACAAGATCGCGATCGACCAGGGCACGTACATCAATCGTTACACGATGCTCGATGCGCATTCGCAGATCAGCATCGGACGCAACTGCATGATCGGTCCGCATTGTTATATCACCGACGCCAATCACGGACGCGCGTCCGGAGTTTTGGTGCGGGAACAGACGATGGAGCCGCGGCCGGTCGTGATTGAAGACGACGTTTGGCTTGGAGCGGGTGTGATCGTGTTGCCGGGTGTTCGTCTAGGGCGCGGTTGTGTGATCGGCGCTGGTGCGGTTGTGACTCACGACGTGCCAGCGGGCGCGGTGTTCGCCGGTGTGCCGGCGGTGAGTATCGGAAATCGATCCGCTGCGACACGTGTACAAGCAGCTATCGCATAGAGCTTTTGCTCCAAACTATTCATGCCGCAAAGAAGCACAAAAGGCACAAGAAGCACAAGAAGGACAAATGTGCTGACAAAATCCTTTTATGCTTTTTGTGCCTCTTGTGTCTTTTGTGCTTCTTGTGGCTATAAACGATGAGCGTTCAGGCCTCAATAGTAATCCCGAGTTGTAATCGCGTTGACGAGCTGCGAGCGCTGATACGTTCTTGTTTGAAGCAAACCGTGCCGGTCGAGATCATCGTCGTCGACGACGCGGCGAATGATGAAGTCGAACGCCTGATTCGTGTCGGGTTCTCCGGTGTTCGTTACTTCCGATTGGGTAGATCGAAGGGACCGGCATTTCAACGCAATCGCGGCATCGAACTCGCTACGAACGAGATCGTGTTTCCGCTCGATGACGACTCGCTGTTCATCTCGCCGCATACGGTTGAGCAGACGCTTGCGGAGTTTGACCATCCGCGAATCGGCGCGGTTGGGATTCCTTACGTGAACGTCAATCACGACGCTCGCGTGCTTCAAACCGCTCCGCGCGACGGCGCGATTCACGTAACGTACGGGTTTGTCGGCGCGGCACATGCGGTGCGACGCGAGGTTTTTCTAAAAGTCGGCGGCTTTCGCGAACACTTTTTTTACATGGGCGAGGAGAGCGATCTGTGCTTGCGTATGTTGAGCGCGGGTTATGTGACGCGTCTCGGCAACGCGGATCCGATTCATCATCTCGAGTCGCCCCGGCGAAACATGAAACGCGCGAGTTTTTCAGGCAGGCGAAACGACATTCGCTTTGCGTGGCACAACGTTCCGCTGCCGGAGTTTCCGCTGCACCTCGTGGGAACGACGTTCAATGGGTTCAAAGCCGCGCTGACGCAAGGTTGTTTTGCGAGCATGGTTAGTGGGACTGCGGCTGGGTACGCGGATCTGTTCCGGCGCTGGAACGAACGCGATCCGGTAACGCGTCGCACGTATCGCTTACATCGCGCACTGAAAAAGAAACCCTTAAAGCTTCAAGAGATCGAATGCCTTTTAGATCCTTAAAATCAGTGTTACCGAACAGGCCGGTGCCGATGCGCATCTGGCGTGGTCCATTGCGCGGCGGTCGAGCGGTGATGAATCCGCGAAACTCGTTGCGCAAGGTCTTCGGATTGTACGAACACGAATTGAACGAGTGGCTCGAATCGGCGTTGCGTCTGACGAACCGTGTGATCGACGTCGGCGCGAACGATGGTTACTTCACGTTTGGTTGTGCGGCTGCTTTTCGGCGCTTGCAGAAGCGCAGTGAGATCGTCGCGTTCGAACCGGAGGCTGAGCACTTCCGCACGCTTTCGGAAAGTCTCAATAGCCAGCCGAGCGGACTCGTAGAGTTTAAATTGATTCACAGTTTTGTTGGCGCGAATGAATCCACAGAGTCAAAAACACTCGACAGCATTCAAGGCGATCGACAAAACACGCTGATCAAGATCGACGTCGAGGGCGCAGAGGAGGACGTGCTCGCGGGCGCAAACTCGTGGTTGCGCGAGAGCAACTACTTCCTAATCGAAGTACACAAAGAACATTTTCTCGAAACCATTCCACGGCTGTTCAAAAGCCACGGTTTGACTTTGGACCAAATCAACCAGCGGCCACTGAAACTCCTCGGACGCGAAATGCGCGACGAACAAAACTGGTGGCTCGTCTCGCGACTCTGAGCCACAAAAAGCACAAAAGCATTGAATAGTTCGAAGTACGTGTGCGCGTTCAGAGGCCGGCGCGATTATTACCAGGCGCCACTCGCGCTCGCGGAAGCGGAGTTGCTCGACTCGTTTATTACCGACGTCTATGCCGGTGACACGTTGCGCGCGCTTTCGAAAGGTTTGCCTGCCAGATTACGCGAAAAGGTCCTGCTGCGACGACGAAACGGCATTCCCGAAACGCGTGTCCGTTGTCTTTGGAAGTCGACGATCTTCGAACGCGCAAACTTCCGTTTGGGAAAACCCGAGTCGCTGATCTTCGCGCGTTACGACGCGGAGTATTCAAAGGTCGCGGCCGCGCACGCACGAAAGAATCGTTCAAATCTTTTCCTCTACAGTCCTTACGCGTGGGAAGCGTTCACCGCGCCGTATCGGCACATACCGCACAAAGTTCTGTTTCAGTTTCACCCTCATCCCGATCTCGAGTCGCGAATACTCAACGAAGACAAGAAGCGGTTTCCGTTCGTGCGCGAGTCGTACACCGAAGAATCAGGTGAACGGCTCAACGACCAACTGCGCCAACGTAATCGCGATGCGTGGAAACACGCCGACCTCGTTTTCTGTGCCAGCAGTTTCACGCGCCGATCGCTACTCGAAGCTGGTGCGCCGGAAGCAAAGTGTCGTGTCGTGCCTTACGGAATCGAAGTGCCGAACATCACGATCGAAGCGCCGCAGACTTTCAGCGCACTGTTCGTCGGCGCGGGCAGTCAGCGCAAGGGCCTTCATCATCTGCTGCTCGCGTGGAAGCAGGCGCGTTTGCCGAAGAACAGCAGACTGACTCTCGTCTGCCGCAACATCGATAGCGGGATCCTCGAACTAACAAAGGCGACTCCGAACGTTGACTTGATTCGCGGACTTAGCCATTCGGAGTTGGTCCAACAGTTTCGCAAGAGCTCGCTGTTTGTGATGCCGTCGTTGGTAGAAGGTTTCGGGCAAGTCTATCTAGAAGCGCTGGCCGAAGGTTGTCCGGTGTTGGGTACGAGAAACACCGGCCTGCCTGACATCGGCGGAGAAGCAGTAAACACGATCGAGGCCGGTGATATCGATCGGCTAATCGCTTTACTTGAAGCGCTGAGTCGCGAGTTGCCCGGTAACACGACGATCAGAGAAGTGGCCCAAAGAACTGCGGCTGAGTTTTCATGGTTGCGCTTTCGTCAAAATTTAATCGGCGATTTGGTCTAGGTACGGCGTCGGCAGCAGCGCAGGGGATCGTCCCGCGTTATCCGGTGATCGGAATCGTCACCATAACCGTCGCGACACTCCTTGCGGTCAATCTGATTCCCGACCATCCCGAACCGGAAGGCGCGCTCTTCTGGCCCGCACTTGTCCTGACCCTCGGTTTACTCATCGCGCCCGCCGCCGCGGCGTTTCGGCAACCCAAGGCTTTGCTGCGTGCCGAACACTTGCTGGTGATGGCGCCGATCTATTGGTTGCTACTCGATCTGTTGCAAGGTGCTTATTCGATGGCCGGCATCGTCACGAGCGACATCGAATACGCCTTCATCGCGATCGGGATTTTTGTTGCTTGCCTCTGGCTCGGATCGATGGGGCGGCCGTGGCGTGTGCCGTCGCTGCTTCGAGAGTCTGTTTCGGAAGACTTACCGCCCACGGTTTACTTCTACCTCGTGATCGCTTCGTTTCTACTGGGCATCGCGAAGTTTGCAGTGGGCTCCGAGTTCAATCTGATCGAGATGTTTCGCTCGCTCGGCAGCGGACGTTGGGATGCGCCTTGGGCACGCGGACAGATGGGTGGCTGGGACTCGTTTCTCGATCACTTTCAATACTTCGGTTATCTCACGTCGGTTTTGACGGTGGTCGTGGGCCGTAAATTAGGTTGGCGAAACTGGCGCACGATTGTGAGTGCGGTGCTGTCGTTGCTGATGGCGATGTTCCTGGTCCAGAGCGGCAGCCGTCGCGTGATTGGCGTGGTGGTTGGAGTTGCTTTGGTGTTTTGGATCCTGGTCCAGGATAGCAAGCTTAAAGTCAAACACGCGTTCGCGGCGATGTTGACGATGGTTGTGCTGCTGCTGGCGATGCAAGTGATGCTTCAGTATCGCAACGTCGGACTGACTGCCGCGCTGAGCGATCCTTCTCTCAGCGACGACGACACGCCCGCTAGCGACTACCTTCACGTCGATGACAATTTTTACCGGCTCTGCCAGGTCATTCAGTTGATCCCGAGCACACATCCTTACGTGTATCACGGCTTCGTTGTGTATGCAGTGGTTCGGCCGATCCCGCGAGTTCTTTGGCCCGACAAACCTGTCGACGCGGGTTTCGATCTGACGCGCGCGGTGGGCGATCGAGAGGTTTCGTATTCCTGTTCCGTGATCGGCGAACTTTACATGTCGCTGGGGTTTTTCGGAATCGCGATTGGCGGTTGGTTGTACGGCCGGTTCGCGGCGCTGATCAATGGATTGCTGACTCAGTCGGCGGGATTGGGAGTTGTCGTGATCTACAGCATCGGCGTGATGGCGTTGTTTTCGGGAATGCGTTCGATGCTCGAGCTGGTGCTGGTGAGTTACGTGATCGTCGCGTGGGTGGTGCTGTCGCGTTTGTTCCGGACGCAGTTTCAGTGAAGGCTTTCGTCTTAACAGACATTCCGTCGCCTTATCAGGTTGAGCTCTTCAACGAGATCACTGTGCAGAAGAGGCTTAGTTTATCGGTGGCCTATGTTCGCCGTGCGGATCCGGCGCGGCTGTGGCAACCGGCGCGGGCGCAGTTTGATTCGTGCCGCATCGACGATGCGTTTTTGCAGGCGGCGCAGCTTGCGGCGAAGGCGGACGTGGCTGTGTTCAACTACTACAACAATCCATTAGCTGAGCGATTGATCCGGTCGCGGGCGGAAACAGGGAAGCCGTGGTGTTTTTGGGGAGAACGGCCGGGGTTGCGGCAGCCGAAGTTTGCCGGGCGATTGTTTCGCCAGTGGAAACTGAAAATGCTGCGAAGATCGCGGGCGCCGATCTGGGGTATCGGAGAGTTTGCGTTGCAGCAGTATAGGGATGAATTTGGGCGGGATCGTAGCTACAAGAATGTGCCGTACTTTTCGGATCTGGATCGGTTCGCTTGTGCAGGGCGGAAGAGGGCTTCGACTCGGCGTGTGTTTTTGTTTTGTGGATCGTTGAGTGTGCGGAAGGGAGTCGATCTGGTTGCGCGTGGGTTTGTGCGTTTGGTGCGAGAAGGTTGTGATGTGCATCTGCGAATTGTTGGCGATGGAGATTTGCGCGATTCGTTGCGGCGGACGTTGGAGCCCGTGAACGAGCGTGTTGAGTTCACAGGGTTCACCCCGTGGGATCAGTTGCCGGAGGTTTACTCGGGTGCTGACGTGCTCTGTGTGCCGTCGCGATATGACGGGTGGGGATTGGTCGTGCCGGAGGGGCTTGCTTCCGGACTGCCGGTGATTGCTTCGGATCGCATGGGAGCGGCGCTGGATTTAATTAAGAGCGGTGTGAACGGTTGGTTGACGCAGGCGGGCGATGGCGAAGGCGTTTTCAAAGCGATGCACGCGGCGGCCACGCTTTCAAATGATGAACTCTCGCAGTTTTCAAGCGTCGCGCGAGCCACGATCGAGAATCACAGTTTGCAACGGGGCGCGAAGCGGTTTGCTGCTTATGCGTGTGAAGCAGTCGAGAGCTGGAACTGATGTGTAGTATTTCGGGGATTATTTACAACCGGCCGCTGATCGCTGATGGCGTTCAAGTGGTAGACGTGATGAATCGAACTTTGCGTCACCGTGGCCCGGACGATCGTGGCGTCTGGAGCCTTGAGCTCCCCGACGGAGCTGTCACGCTCGGCAACACGCGGCTCGCCATCATCGACACGTCGTCCGCTGGTCATCAACCGATGCTCGATCCGGAAAACGGAAACTGCATCACCTATAACGGCGAGACTTACAACTTCAAGTCCCTATCCGAATCCATCAGCTTAAATCCCCGATCCAAGTCAGATACGGAAGTAGTTTTGCAGGCTTACCGTGCCCTCGGAACCGACGTCTTCTCGAAGCTGCGCGGCATGTTTGCGCTTGCGATCTGGGACAATCAAAAACGCGAACTCATCCTGGCGCGCGATCGCTTCGGAATCAAGCCCCTCTATTATTACGCGTCAAATCATTTCCTCCTTTTTGCGTCCGAACTGCGGGCTTTAGTGGCTACCGGACTCGTCCCGCGCAAGCTCGGCCGTGCGGGTCTCGACTCGTATCTCGCAAATGGCTCGGTCGCCGCGCCACTGACGATCGTCGAAGGTGTGCGACAGTTGCTGCCGGGTCATTGCCTGAAAGTGAACGGCGATCTCGAGACCACGATTACCAAGTTCGCGGACAACCCCGCGGCGGTTGTACGGCCGCAAAACAGAAACGACGCCGTCGTTCAGTTGCGCGCCGAACTTGAAGAATCGATTCGCATGCATCTGGTAAGCGACGTGCCGCTCGGCGTGTTTCTTTCGGGTGGTATGGATTCAAGCGCGCTCGTGGCGTTGATGAGCGAGGTTAGTGACCAGAGGCCGAAGACGTTCAGTGTGGTCTTCGAAGAGACGGATCTGAGCGAAGAGAACTACTCCCGACTCGTTGCTCAACGATTTGAGACCGACCATTGCGAGATCCGTTTGAGCGAGGATCATCTGCTCAAGATGTTGCCGGATGCGATTGCGGCGTTGGACCAACCGACGATGGACGGCATCAACACGTTTGTCGTTTCGAAAGCGGTGAAGAACGCGGGCGTGACGGTTGCACTGTCAGGTCTTGGCGGCGACGAACTGTTTGGCGGTTATCCAAGCTTCAAGCGCGCGTTGAAGTTTGCTTCGCTTCCGAATGCTTCGAAACAGGTGTTGCGCGCGGCTGCTGGCGTAGGGCAGCACGTGTTGAATGGCTCCGTGCAGCGACAGAAGTTTTGGGCGCTGGCGGAGAGCGATGGATCGCCTGAAGAGGTTTATCGCATCAGCCGGCAGCTCTTCCCGAACGGTTCATCGACAAAACCGAACGGCGACGGCGACGTGGTGAACAGGATTTCGCAACTCGAGTTGCAAGGCTACATGGCGAATACGTTGTTGCGTGACACTGATGTGATGAGCATGGCCCACTCGCTCGAAGTACGCGTGCCGTTTGTGGACGCAAAGATTGTTGACTACGCGCTAGCGTTGCCTGGTGAATGGAAGTTGGACCAGCGGCAGAACGGAGTGCCGAAGCCGCTGCTGGCCGACGCGCTTACGGATCTGTTACCGCGCGATTTTCTTGCGCGTAAGAAGATGGGATTCACGTTGCCGTTTAAGAAGTGGATGCAAGGCCGGATGCGCACGGAAATTGAGACCGTGTTTGCTTCAGACGTTCAGCTTGCCGAAGCGGGGCTGGTGGTGAATGAAGTGCGCGATCTGTGGCGGAGATTCTTGCGGGCGCCGCGTGCGGTCGGTTGGACGCGGCCGTGGTCGTTGTTTGTGTTGGCGCGTTGGTGTCAGGTTAATCGAGTGGCGTTGTGATGAGGGTGTTGCACGTGATTCCGTCGGTAGCGGAGCGTTCGGGTGGACCGGCTGCGGCGATCGTGCCGATGTGCCGGGCGTTGCAGGAGCAGGGGATTGAGGTTTTTCTGGCAACAACCAGCCACGGGCTAACACAGACGAACACGGACAGAGTGACTGAGTACAAAGGCGTGCCCGCCAGGTTTTTCGAAGTGCAGGTGGGTGCGTCGTTTAAGTATTCGAGGCCATTAACAAAGTGGTTGAAGACGAGTGTTCAAGGTTTTGACATGGTCCATATTCATGCGGTGTTTAATCATGCTTCTGTTGCGGCTGCGCGTGCGTGTAGGAAGGCGGGCGTACCTTATGTTGTGCGGCCGCTGGGAACACTCGATCCGTGGAGCATGAAACAGAAGGCGGGGCGCAAGAAGGTTTTCTGGTCGCTGGTTGGAAAGCGAATGTTGGGTGGATCGGCGGCAGTGCACTACACGGCCGTGGGTGAGAAAACGGCAACGGAGGAGTCGCTCGGGATTAATCACGGGCGCGTGATCGCGCTCGGTGTTGAAGTGAATGGATCTGCGTTGACAAGAAAGGCCACGGATTGGATCCCGGATTTAGATGGATGTCCGTATGTTTTGTTTTTGTCGCGTTTGGATCTGAAAAAGAACGTAGAAGTGTTGATCGACGCGTTTCAGGCGCTGAAAGACGAAGCATGGAGCTTGGTGATCGCGGGCGACGGATCGCGAGATTACGTGGCGTCGTTGAAACAGCGAGCGCGTAGGTCAGAAAAAATAATCTTCACTGGCTGGGTCGATGGCGAACAGAAAGAAGCCCTGTTACGCGACGCGTCGTTGTTTGTTCTGCCGTCGAGTCAGGAAAATTTTGGTTTGTCGGTGATGGAAGCGATGTCGCGTGGCGTTCCCGTGTTGGTGAGTCCGCACGTAAATCTAGCGCACGAGATCGAAGCCGCAAATGCAGGCTGGGTCGCGGACCTGCGGCAAATGAACATCAGTTTGACCACGGCGCTTGAAAATGAAACTGAACGCGCGCGGCGCGGCAAAGCCGCATTTCAATTGTCCAAACAGTTTTCGTGGGAACGGACAGCGAAAGAGCTGAAAGAACTTTACCAACAGATCGTCTGACTGATGCTCGACCAGATCACGCCACTCATTCTTACCTACAACGAAGCGCGAAACATCGGCCGCACGTTGGAACGTCTCACGTGGGCGCGCGACATCGTTGTGGTTGACAGCTTTAGCACTGACGACACGATCGAGATCGCGTCTTCGTTTTCACAGGTGCGCGTGTTTCAGCGCGCGTTTGATTGCCTTCGCAACCAGTGGGAGTTTGGACTACGCGAAACGGGAATCACCACTCCGTGGGTGCTCGCGCTCGACGCCGATTACGTGGTCACAAGCGACGCCTTCGCTGAACTCGACTGCCTCGCGCCGGACGCATCGACCGCCGGATACCGGGCCAGTTTTGTTTATTGCATCAACGGCAAGAAGCTGCACAGTGGAATCTATCCGCCCGTTACCGTGCTCTATCGGCGCGAAGCCGCCTCTTACATACAGGATGGGCACGCACAGCGCGTTGTTATTGATGGACCAGTGGGACAGTTGCGTTCGCCCTTTCTGCATGACGATCGAAAACCGCTGAGTCGTTGGCTGCACTCGCAATCGCTCTACGCAGAGCTGGAAGCGGCGAAGTTAATGACGACCAGCCGTGAGGATCTGAATCTTACGGATCGGCTCCGGCTGTGCTTTGTGGTCGCACCGGCGGCAGCGTTGTTCTACTGCTTGTTCGTGCGCGGCGGAATCTTCGACGGCTGGCGCGGTTTCTATTACGCCTTTCAACGATCGCTTGCGGAACTAATGCTCTCGCTTTATTTGCTCGACTCGCGATGTACATTCTCGGAATCAACGCGTATCACGGCGATGCTTCGGCGGCAATCATCAAAGACGGCCGACTGATCGCCGCGGTCGAAGAAGAGCGTTTCAATCGCATCAAACATTGCGCCGGTTTCCCCGAGCAGTCGATTCGTTATTGTCTAGAGACCGCGAACGTGCGGATCGAAGAGGTGGACCACATCGGCATCTCGCGCGATCCTTCGGCGCACCTGCACAAGAAAATCCTGTATGCGGCGTCGCGGCTCGGCGTGTTTCGTCAGGCGAAGGATCGGCTGGCGAACACGGCGAAAGTGAGAGATTTGCGAGATGAACTGGCGCGTGTCTTTGGCGTTTCGAAACGAAGCCTCCGCACGCAGTTTCACAACGTCGAACACCATCTCGCGCATCTCGTGAGCTGTTTCTTCGTCTCACCTTTTGAACGCGCCGCGTTGTTGTCGATCGACGGTTTTGGCGACTTCATCTCGACGATGTGGGCCATCGGCGAAGCGAACAAGATCGAGGTGCTCGGCCAAGTTGAATATCCCCATTCAACCGGAATCGTGTACACGGCCACGACGCAGTTTCTCGGGTTTCCGCATTATGGCGACGAGGGAAAGGTGATGGGATTGGCGCCGTATGGCGAGCCGCGATTCATCAACGAGTTTCGCGAGATCATTCGCACTGAGGAGCGCGGGCAGTTTCGTTTGAACCTCGATTACTTCCGGCATCATGCTGAAGGTGTTGAGATGTCGTGGGATCAGGGGTCGCCGGTGATTGGGCAGATATTTTCTGACGAGTTTGTGCGCACGTTTGGTCCGGCGCGCACGCCGGGCATGCCGCTGACAGATCGCGAGCGCGACATCGCCGCGAGCTTGCAGTTGCGGCTGGAAGAGATCGCGTTTCATGTGTTGAATCATCTTCACGAGCAAACACGTGTCACCGATCTCGGTCTTGCGGGAGGCGTTGCGTACAACTCCGTGATGAACGGCAAGATTTTGCTGCAAACGCCGTTTCGCAGAATTTACGTTCAGCCGGCAGCGGGTGATAGCGGCACGGCGCTCGGCGTTTGTTATCACTTGCACAATCAGGTGCTGAAGCAACAGCGCGGTGAAGTGATGACCGGCGCGTACGCCGGCCCCGAGTTCTCTGATGAAGAAATTCTGTTAGCGTTGCAGCAGAGCAGGGTAGAGTTTGAAGGCTACACTGATGAAGAGGTGACCAAGCGTGCGGCGCAGGATATTGCCGATGGATTGGTCGTCGGTTGGTTTCAAGGGAGAGTGGAATTTGGACCGCGTGCACTCGGCAATCGCTCGATCGTCGCCGATCCGCGCCGGGCGGAGATGAAGGACATTCTCAATGAACGTATCAAGAAGCGCGAACCGTTTCGTCCCTTCGCGCCCTCGATTCTCGAAGAACACGTCGGCGAGTATTTTGAGCAGACGCATCCCGCGCCGACGATGCTCATGGTCTACCAAATCAAACCGGAAAAAAGGAACTGCATCCCCGCTGTCACGCACGTCGATGGCTCGGGACGGCTGCAAACCGTTTCGCGTAAACTAAATCAACGTTACTATCAGTTGATTTCGGATTTCGCCGAGCTCACCGGCGTGCCCGTGGTGCTCAACACATCGTTCAATGAAAACGAGCCCATCGTCTGCACGCCGCAGGAAGCGATCGACTGTTTTCTGAAAACGAGAATGGACGCGCTTTATCTCGGCAATTACGCG
>DATEHX010000456.1:0-7382 GCA_035279345.1 Pyrinomonadaceae bacterium
CTGGCCCATGCCGATGCCCGGCAACCCCGCCTGGCTGAACGACGTGTTATCCGAACCACCAAGCCGGCGGCTGCGCGACGCGACCGCACCCACAACACCGTCGCTCGCAAACGGTTCGAGTATTCCACGCAAAATGTTCGCCGTTTCCGGTGGGCCAAACACCGATGCACCGCGCACGCGGCCCGTGCCGGAATCGATATTGAAGTAGCCGCCAAACTTCTCGTAACCGGCTTTTGGCTCCTCAAACGATCCGAAGTGCTGTTTCACGTAAGCCTGCGAACCCAGCAAGCCTTGCTCCTCGCCACTCCACAACGCAACACGAATCGTTCGTCGCGGTTTGACGCCGATCGTTTTCAAAATACGCGCGGCTTCCATCATGATCGTGCAACCGATCGCGTTGTCGGTGGCACCGGTCGCAGAGTGCCACGAATCGAGGTGGCCGCCGAGCATGATGATCTCGTCCGCTTTATCAGTGCCGGGGATCTCCGCGATCGTGTTGTAAGACGTCGCGCCCTCGGGATAAATGCGGTTCACGATATTGAATTCGAGCGTGACGTCAGTGCCGTCGTTGAGAATGCGAGTAATGCGGCCGAAGTCTTCGTTGCTCATCACAACGGTCGGAATCACTTTATTAACGTCGAACGTGCTGTTGTTGAAAGCGCGAATCTGGCGAAACTCGCGTCCCGCGTCGTTCACGCGAACCATTGCACCATTCTCTTTCAAAAACTTGTCGAGTTGCTCGCCGATCTGCCGGCCCGTTAGCGGACGCGGCGCATTGGGCGCAGGCGTTGGTGTCGGCGATGGCGAGGGAAACGCGAACGGCCGCGCGTTTGGACCATAACGCTGTTGTGCCTGTTCATCACTTTGCCGCTTCGACGGCGGATTCAAGTTGACTGGAACAACAGCCGCTTTGCCGACGAGCACGATTTTTCCGGTCACGCGCGACTTGTTACTGGCAAAGAACGTCGTCAACTGATCCTGTGTCGGCCGTTCCGGCAACACTAACTGCATCGCTTTCGCTTGCACTGTTCCTTTAGTGCTCGGCGTCCACGCGAGCACTTCGCACACGAGCGGATCCTTCACCGGCGCGATGATGTGCGCGGTGAGCCGTTCGTTGAGCCAACCGGGATGTTTGAAGTCCCACGGCTCGAGATGCGCATTCTCGAGTCCCCACGCGGTCATCTGTTTGACCGCCCACTCGGCGGCTGCTTTGTGGTTGGGCGAGCCGGTCAGCCGGGGACCGTAGAGGTCCGTGAACATGTGCATGGTCTTCATGATCTGCGAGCGTTCCATTGCTTCCGCGCGAATGCGCGTTAGCACGTCGCCACTGCCATTTTGTGCAGCGACGTTCAGCAGGGGAAGCGTCAGGAGTGACAGAACTAGAGCGAAAGCGACAAACCGTTTCTGCATTTGTGTCTCCGGAAAAGCGGATTAGGTTGGGTCCTAGCGGCGAGATTATACTTTGCCCATGAGCGCAGGGACAAAAGCAACGCCGATCAACAACAACGAAAACAGATCACTTCCAAACTCGCACCGTGTGTACGTCGAAGGAAATTTACCGGGCGTGCGCGTGCCGTTTCGCGAAATCACGCAGAGTCCGTCGCGCGAACTCGACGGCAATCTGGTGGCGAATCCAGCGGTGCGTGTTTACGACACGAGCGGACCGTGGGGCGATCCGGATCAGCGTTGCGAGAGTGTGAAAGGGTTGCCGGAATTGAGGCGCGAATGGATTCGCGCGCGTGGCGATGTGGAGGAGTACGAAGGCCGCGGAGTGCAACCGATCGACGATGGTTATTTAACTTTCGCAGCCGCGAGTCGTGCGCGGGCGAAAGATGTTGGCCGGCTCGAAGAGTTTCCTGCTGTGCGGCGAAAGGTGCTACGCGCCGCATCGGGTTCATGCGTGACGCAACTCCACTATGCGCGACGCGGAATCATTACACCGGAGATGGAGTTCATCGCGATCCGCGAGAATCTCGGACGCGAAACTGCGTGGGAATTGGGCGCAGCGCCGCGCGATTCCGTGCTGCATCAACATCCGGGGCAATCGTTTGGCGCCGCGATACCACAATACGTGACGCCAGAGTTTGTGCGATCTGAAGTCGCACTTGGACGAGCGATCATTCCCGCGAACATCAATCATCCCGAGTCAGAGCCGATGATCATCGGGCGCAACTTTCTCGTGAAGATCAACGCCAACATCGGCAATTCCGCGGTGGCTTCGTCGATCGAAGAAGAAGTCGACAAGATGCGCTGGTCCATCCGCTGCGGTTCTGACACGGTGATGGATCTTTCAACCGGTAAGAACATTCACGCCACCCGCGAATGGATCATCCGCAACTCGCCTGTGCCGATCGGCACGGTGCCGATCTATCAGGCGCTGGAGAAAGTCGGTGGCAAAGCCGAGGAACTGACGTGGGAGATCTTTCGCGACACGTTGATCGAACAAGCCGAACAGGGCGTTGATTACTTCACGATCCATGCCGGCGTGCGGCTCGCTTACATTCCGTTAACTGCGCGTCGCACGACGGGAATTGTTAGCCGTGGTGGTTCGATCATGGCGAAGTGGTGTCTCGCGCATCATGAAGAGAGTTTTCTTTACACGCGCTTCCGCGAGATCTGCGAGATCATGGCTGCTTACGACGTTTCGTTTTCTCTTGGCGATGGTCTGCGTCCCGGCTCGATCGCAGACGCGAATGATGAAGCGCAGTTTGCCGAACTCGACACGCTCGGTGAGTTGACGAAGATCGCGTGGGAAAACGACTGCCAGGTAATGATCGAAGGTCCGGGTCACGTGCCGATGCACTTGATCAAAGAGAACATGGACAAGCAACTCGAGACTTGTCACGAAGCGCCGTTCTACACGCTTGGTCCACTTACAACCGACATCGCTCCCGGCTACGATCACATCACATCAGCCATCGGCGCCGCTATGATCGGCTGGTTTGGCACAGCGATGCTGTGCTACGTAACTCCCAAAGAACACTTGGGCCTCCCAAACAAAAAGGACGTCAAAGATGGCGTCATCGCTTACAAACTTGCGGCCCACGCGGCGGACCTGGCGAAGGGGCATCCGGGTGCGCAGTATCGCGACAATGCTTTATCGAAAGCCCGTTTCGAGTTTCGCTGGGAAGACCAGTTCAACCTCTCACTCGATCCGGAAGTTGCGCGTGAGTTTCATGACGAAACTTTGCCTCAGGAAGGCGCCAAGCTCGCGCACTTCTGCTCCATGTGTGGCCCCCATTTCTGCTCAATGAAAATCACCCAGGACGTCCGCGAGTACGCCGCGCAAAAGCAGGTCGACGAGGCAGCGGCGCTGACACTGGGGATGCAGGAGAAAGCAAGGGAGTTTGTCGATGCCGGCGGGGAGATCTACACGAAATAAATTCGTTCCGGTCGAGTCTGAAATGCTTGAGTATGTTCGTTACGATGAAGCGGCTCGACACCTTGACGTAATCTTTCGCACTGGGGACAAGTACCGCTACTTGAATGTTCCACCACTCGAGTACGTCGGTCTCATGGAGGCGAAATCAAAAGGTCAGTACATGCATAAGAGGATCCTTGGAGATCGTTACGAATATGAACGATTCGATTAGGTGATTTAATCTTGTAAATCTGTAATCCTGTCAACACTTTCCTCACGGAGTATTGAGATGGAGATAAACAACCTCACTCACGTCATCATTGGCTGCGCTTTTAAAGTGCATAATGTTCTTGGCTCGGGTTTCTTGGAGAAGGTGTACGAGAATGCCCTCAAGATCGAACTAGATAAACTGCACATTGTTGCTCAGCAGCAGGTCAAGAGAAAGTTTCGCCAGTACAAATTGACATGATTAACAGAATTTACAAGATACTTGTTCTTAGCTTAGGTGTTCAGATCTGTTTATTGACCGGCCCTGTTGCGCAGGCGCAGAAGAGTATGCCGCCGGCGGCGTTTAAGGATCCGGAGAGGAAGCAGAAGTTGGCGGCGGCGTTTCCGGAGATTGAGAAGTTGTTTAAGGCGTCGGCTGAACGGATGCCCGGTGCGGTGATGGGTGTGATTGTTGATGGCGAGCTTGTTTGGGTGAAGACGGCGGGAGTTCGTGAGGCCAGTAGCAATCCCAACGAAAGTAATAAACCGCCTGTCACGCCGGAGACGGTTTTCCGGATTGCGTCGATGACCAAGAGCTTCACTGCGATGGCGATACTCAAGCTGCGCGATGAAGGGAAACTGTCGCTTGACGAGCGCGTCGATAAGTATGTTCCCGCGCTCGCCGATCTTTCTTACCCGACAAACGATTCACCTGCGATCACGATTCGCCATCTGCTGACGCACTCCGAAGGGTTCCCGGAAGACAATCCGTGGGGCGACCGCCAGTTGGCCCAAACCGACGAAACCATGCGAGCGTGGATGAAGACGGGTATTCCGTTCTCGACTGCACCGGGCACAGCTTTCGAATACTCAAATTACGGCTTCGCAATCCTCGGCCAAGTCGTCGCGAAAGCTTCCGGCAAGCCCTACGCTGATTACGTTCGCGATAACATCCTGCGGCCACTCGGCATGAACGCCAGCACGTTTGAAATGTCGCAAGTGCCGCGCGAGCAGATCGCACTCGGTTATCGACGTGAAGACAACGCGTGGAAACCGGAACCGATCCTCGCGCACGGTTCGTTCGGCGCGATGGGTGGTCTTTGGACCAACGCGCACGATCTCGCACGTTACGTCGCGTTCCTGCTCTCAGCATTTCCGCCGCGCGACGAACCCGATCGTGGTCCAATCAAGCGGAGCAGCGCGCGTGAAATGCAACAACTCTGGCGCTTTTCTCCCGGCAGCGCCTATCGCTCGACCACTGACGCGCCGTTGCAACTCGGCGTGTCCGGCTACGGTTACGGTCTCGGCGTCTCGCAGGATTGCCGTTTTGAATACGTAATCGGGCACGGCGGCGGCTTGCCGGGCTACGGTTCGTTGATGCGTTGGTTACCGGAGTACGGCGTCGGTCTGATCGCGATGGGCAACCTGACGTATGGCGGCTTCGGCGCACTCTTCAACGACACGTTGACCGCGCTTCATCACACGGGCGCATTGCAAAAGCGCGAAGTGAAACCGTCGCCCGCACTACTGCAGGCCCAGGCAGAGATCTCGCAGTTGATCATCAAGTGGGACGACGCACTTGCGAATCGCATCACAGCCGACAACTTCTTTCTCGATGCGCCGATGGAAGCGCGCAAAAGTCGCTGGCAAGCGCTCGCGCAGGATCACGGAACGTGCCGGCCGGCAACCACGATCGAACCGGAGAACGCGTTGCGTGGAAGCTGGAAAATGGAGTGCGAACGGGGCTGGCTTGATGTGGGAATCACGTTGGCGCCGACGATGCCGCCCAAGATTCAAGCGATCGGAATCGCCCCGGTGATGCCGCCCGATGCGGACATGACAAAGACCGCCGATCTCCTCGTCAAGCTACTTGGCTCCTGGGACGCGAAGGCGGTGGAAGCAGTTGCCGCGCCGAACCTTGATAGAGAACGAATGCGACGGCAGTTCACAGCGGCGTCAGCGTGGGGCAGTTGCAAACTCGGCGAGACGCTGAGTGGAAACGGCAAGCGCAGCAGCACGCTGCGATTGACGTGTGACGGTGGTCCAATGGCGATTCGCATCGGACTGGATGCAACGACGCGCAAGTTAACGAGCGTGGATCTGATTCCGTTACGCGAGCAGCGTTGCGTGCCGTAAGCCACAAAAGGCACAAGAAGCACAAGAATACCAAACACACCTTTTGTAGTTCTTGTGCCTTTTTGTGGCGGTTTAGTGCTACCTGCAATCAGACGACATGTCGCTGAAGCCGCCGCACGGTTCACCGAATCTCGACCGGTATTCGAGCGATACAAGAAACGCACGGATGATGTGATTGTAGCCAACCCCGTTGGCGAGATCGTTGTTCAACTCGCTGGTCCACCAATCCAATCCACCCTGATCCGGCTGCCGCCCTAAATAGATGAGATAGCATTGACGGACAAACTCCTGACTGTTGAAGTCAGGCGGTGGAAAAGGGTTGGGAAGATTCGCCGCACGCGATTGTTGCAGAAACTCCGGTGCATAAAAGAACGCGCGCGCTACATCTATTCGTTTGCGATCGATGCACTGCGCTTCGGTGTCCCCGGGAATACGGTTAGCCGGGTCTGCGCACTTCGTGATCTCGCCCGTCCAGTGATCCCACCCGCTTTGGTCCGGTTCCCTCAACAGGAAGTCGAGATAATGGTGGCGCACAAATTGGGCGCTGTCGTCGATCGGGTTCGTGGCTGGGAAGAACGTAAAGAGTAACCGGTTGGGCGACCCTGTGCCCGGGTTGATCACGGCGTTGAAGGTGGCGCTGTTAATCAACGCCGAGCTAACAGTGGCAGGAGACGCCGAGGGAAAGACACCGAGGTAAATCGCGGCGAAACCGGCGGCGTGCGGCGCTGCGAATGAAGTGCCCGTAAAGAAGTCGGACGAGGAGTCGCTGTTGATGGTGGGCGCCGGCACTAACACGCCCGGCGCAAATACATCCACAGCGGAGCCGAAGTTTGAGGACGACCATCTGTTGTCAGAACTGTCCGTCGCTCCAGCGGTGATGGCTCCCGCCACGCGTGCTGGCGAGACATTGCCGGCATTGATGTTTGAGTTTCCCGCACCAACCGTGAAAGTTACCCCGGACGCCACTGCGTTGCTCACCGCAGTATCCATCGATTGAATGATGCAAGGATTCGCGCCCTCACAGCCGATGCTCATGTTAGCTACGGCTGGGCTGACGTGGTTGGCCGTCACCCAGTTAATACCGGCGATTATGCCCGACGTCGTACCGGAGGCATTGCAATCGAGCACGCGCACGGAGTAAAGGTTCACTCCCTTGGCTACGCCGAAGGTCGAGCCACCGACTAAACCCGCAACGGCTGTTCCGTGGTTATGACAGTCCTGGCCGTTGCTTCCGAAGACGTCGAAAGCGACTGAGGCGCGACCGCCAAACTGCTGGTGCGTGGTGCGTATGCCGGTGTCGATGATGTAGACGTTGACGCCCGTGCCTGCGCCCGTCGGAGAAGAGTTGTAGAAGTAATATGGATCGACCGAGCTTCGCTGATCGATGCGGCTGAGACCCCACGGCGCGTCGAACTGTAGCCCCGTTGCGAACACTACACTGTCCTCTTCGACATAGGCGACGCGCGGGTCATTGCTCAAAGCGCGAGCGGCCGATTCCGGCAGCTTGACCGAGAATCCTCTAAGCGCGTGGGTGTAGACATGGTCGGGGATTGCGCTGTGGGGGCGGGCAAGCCCACGAGCGAGCGAAGCGACGTTGCTCGAACCGACAGCGGCATCCTTGAAGACCACAATGTATTGGTTGGGGATACGATTTTGAGCCCGTAGAAACTTGCCTTTT
>DATEHX010000457.1:0-6504 GCA_035279345.1 Pyrinomonadaceae bacterium
CGATATCGGCACCGCCAACGATCTCCGTGGAAGGTACAGCTTCGAAGATGCGGAGAATGGTGGCGTAGGGTTCGCTTCGTTGCGCGTCATGGGGGGCAAGATCATGATCCTCCAGGACGACATCGGCAAAACTCCGGCAACTTGGCAACTGCTCAAGGAGGCGTCTGAACTTGCCGAGACCAAGTCGTCGGCTACCGCGCCGATCAAATTGGGCCACATCTACCTGGTGCGGATTACCGATAGTCGAGACAAGAATTACGAACAGTTAGTCAAGCTTCTGGTGGTTGCGTATCGTCCCGAAGAGGCAGTGACGCTGCGCTGGGAGTTGCTCTAAAGGGTGTCAACTTCTCAACGTGGGTAGGCAACAAATTCAACAGCGCTTTCCTATTAAGGAAGCGAGTTACGAACTTCCAACCTGAAGGAGAACAGGTATGAATCAAGAGAATCTAAAAGGCGGCAGCTTCGGATATACGACGGGCACGATTTGTCCGAAAACTGGCAGCTACAAATCGACCAACAACTACGTGGATACCATCGTCGCGATAGCCAAGGGCGACAAGTTTCCGGCCGGCGCTGACGGCGGAAAGACCACCTGGACCGCTCTGTCGTCGAGCGTGGACGGCAACAAGACCGGATTCGAGTCAGTCAGAGCGACTGCCGGTGCGGCCTAAGAGAAAGAACCACCACCTACTTTGTCGGGCACTATTCAAGGGCACTCTTCCTGCTCTCGCCGAATCAGACGTGAGCAGGAAGAGACTTTGACAGCGAGGAGGGCAAAAATGAGTTTTCGACGACTTTCAATCGGATCGCTTTTCGTAACGGCCTTAATCTTGACGGCTGGCGGCTTGTACTTCGCGACTTCTGCCGTGACAGCTCAGGAGAAGCAATCAAATACCGAAGTCTCAAAAACCCCGACAGGATTCGCCACTGGTACGAAGTGTAAAAAGGCTGGTAGTTATAAAGCTTCCAACCAGTATCTGGAGCTCATTATCACGCTGGAAGAGGGCGACGAATTTCCTCTTTTTCCGGATGGTCAAAAGACCACGTGGTACGAGCTAACGCCGAACACCAAGGATGGTTTTGAACCCGTCAAGGTCGCTCCGGGAACGAACTAAGAATACGAATCCAGGGGTTGCAATGAAGCTCTTACGTTTTATAAGCGTGCCGCTTTTTGCGGCATTGCTTTTCACGGCAGAAGGTTTATACTCTGCGCCAGTCGTCACTGCGCAGAAGGAACGTTCGGCCCATCCCAGCAAACCGATCGAATTCCAATACGTTTGTCCCATGCACGAGGACGTAAAGTCCAAGAAGCCAGGTAAGTGTCCCAAGTGCAAAATGAAGCTGGAGAAAAAGCGAATCACGCCGCCGGTCGAATAGCTCGTTTAGTATTCGTTCGACTGCTGGCGTTCGTCGTCGCCTTATCGTTTTTGGCGGCGCTGGTTCCGCTTGTCCGTGTCTCAGCAGCAACTTCGACAATGGCCTGCTGCATCGGTAAGAAGGAAGAAGAATCCCATTGCCACGCTAGTGCTAAATCAAAAAAGGCCGCCTCACACGATCACACCGCGGATCCCTCGAAACCTGCCTTCAAGTCCGCTATTAGTAATCGCTGTTCTGAATGTTGCGCTTGTTCGGTTGCGAATCAACAACACAGACGTGAACGAGCGGCGGCTCAGCCGATAGCCCGGCTCACGTCGCCACTAACGGTTCCCTCGCATTACGAGAGTCGAACCTTCGTCTTTTCATCGACCGACCTGTGGGCACAAATAAGCCCGCGCGGCCCGCCTGCTTTCCTCCTTTAATCGATCGTCAACAATTAAATAAGCCACGATCCCGGAGGAACTTTCGATGAAGATCCCTGCATTTCTCGTCTTCATTTGTCTCCTGGTCTCGCTGCCCCTTGTCACTGTTGCACAACAAAACGTCACGTCGGGCACGCTGAGCGGCCGCATTGAAGATTCAAGCGGCGCCGTGGTGAGCGGAGCAAACGTCACCGCCACCAACCTGGAAACGAATCAACATTTAGTAACTACAACCGACCACGAAGGTCGTTACCGCTTCCCTTACCTGCGAACCGGTGATTACGACCTGAAGATTGAAGCCACGGGCTTCGCTGCGGTAACGAAACGGCTCAACGTTCTCGTGGGCCAGGCGCTCGAGTTGGGAGTCAAACTCGACGTCGCGGGAGTTTCAGAGCAGGTAAACATCGGCAGCGGCGACGTGCCGCTCGTCGAAACAGTGCGCACGCAGATCACCGAAACGATTCGCCCGCGCGAGATTCAGGAGCTGCCGCTCAACGGCCGCAACTATCTTGACCTGGCGTTGCTCATTCCCGGTGTTTCCCCGACAAACACCGGCAGCAACCAACGTTTCGCGGAGACTTCCGCCGTTCCCGGACAGGGCCTATCGATCGCCGGCCAGCGCAATCTCTACAACAGTTTCATCGTCGATGGCGTGTCAGCCAACGATGACGCCGCGGACCTGACCGGCACCTACTACAGCGAAGAAGTCATCGATCAGTTTCAGGTCGTGACTTCGGGCGGTATCGCTGAGTTTGGCCGCGCTTCCGGCGGCGTTGTTAACATCCTGACGCGTTCCGGCAGCAACGATTGGCGTGGAAACCTCTACGGCTTCTTCCGCAATCAGCGCTTCGACGCGCGCAATCCGCTCGCGCCGACGAAAGACCTGTTAACTCAAGCACAGTACGGCGGCACGATCGGCGGTCCGCTGCGTCACGACCGTACGTTCTTCTTTACCAACTTCGAACAGACTCGCAGAAACTATTCCGCGGTTCTGACAATCGCTCCCGCAGCCGTAAACAGCATCAACAACCGCCTGCGCGCGGTTAATTACCCCGGGGTTCCGATCGAAACCGGTGTCGTGCCGGCAAGTTTTGACACGACCAATTTCTTCGCCCGCGTCGATCACCGCCTCAACGATCGCAATCAACTCAGCGCGCGTTACAGCCTTTATCACATTGAAGCGGTGAACTCGCGAAACATCGGCGGCTTGAACGCCGTCAGCCGTGCTACCGGAATCAACGACACCGATCAAACGCTGCAAGTCAGTAACGTGACCACGCTGAGCAGCCGCACGATCAACGAATTGCGGTTCCAGTACACAAACAGCCGTCTCGAAGCTCCCGTCAACGATGAAATCGGACCGGCGGTGAACATCGGCGGTGTCGCCAACTTCGGCACCGCGACGTTCTCGCCGCTCGGCCGCGATATAAATCTCCTCGAAGTCGTCGACAACGTTTCGACTCAGTTCGGCGCGCATTCGCTGAAGTTCGGCGGCGGTTTTCTCTACAACCGTCTGAACATACTTTTCCCCGGCGCTTTCCAGGGCGTTTACAACTTCACGTCGCTCAATAATTTTCTGAACGGCGTTTACAGCAATTACCAGCAGGCGTTTGGCGATCCCGAACAGTTTCAGGCGAATCCGAATTTCGGCGTGTTCGTGCAGGACGAGTGGCGCGTGCGCCGCGATCTCACGATCAATGCCGGGTTGCGTTACGACTTGCAGTATCTGCCGGATCCGATCGAAACGGACACGAACAACATCGCGCCGCGGCTCGGTATCGTTTACGCGCCGGGCGATCGCAAGACAGTGATCCGTGCGAGTTACGGACTCTACTACGATCGTATTCCGCTGCGTGCAACCTCGAACGCGTTACAGCGCGATGGTTCGAAGTACCTCGTGGCCCAACTCGCCCCGACGCAAACCGGCGCTCCAGTATTTCCGAATGTCCTGACTGTTCAGCCGGGCACGTTGCCGACGAAACCAAACATCACGCGCATCGATCCGAATATCGAAGTCAGTTACAGCCAGCAGGGCAATTTTCAGATCGAACGCGAACTGCCGTGGAACGCGGTGGTGTCGGTCGGTTACCTGCACGTCCGCGCGAAGCATCTGATTCTTTCGCGCAACGTGAACGTACCGAGATTTCCCGCTTCGGCAGGTGTTCCGAATCTCGGCCGGCCCGATCCGAATTGGGGCAACATCTCGCGTTTCGAAAGCTCCGGTAATTCCTACTACGACGGCATGGTCGTTTCATTCAATCAACGCGCGTGGCGCTGGGCCACGATGCGCCTCTCTTACACGCTCTCGAAGACGATTGACGACTCCGGCAATTTCTTCTTCTCGAGCCCGCAGGACAACTTCAACGTCCGCGGCGAACGCGGGCTTTCCGATAACGATCAACGCCACCGTTTGGTATTGAGCGGTACGTTGGAAGCACCCGAGCAAGATAAGTCGCACGGCATTGGACGTGTGCTGCGCGGGTTTCAGTTTGGGTACATCTTTACTTATGGTTCGCGTTTGCCGTTCAACGTGTTGTTGGGAAGCGATCGAAACTTCGACACGAACCTGAACGATCGTCCGGTGGGTGTGGGTCGAAACGCAGGCCGTGGTTTTGATTTCGCTTCGCTTGACTTGCGCGTGAGCCGGCGGTTCAAGTTAACTGAACGCGTCGACCTGCAATTGCTCGCGGAGGGCTTCAACGTGTTGAATCGGCCGAACTTTGGCGTACCGAACAACACGTTCGGTTCGGGAGTCAATCCACTTCCTACGTTTGGTCAACCAACAGCGGCTTTCGATCCGCGGCAGTTTCAGTTTGGAATGAAAGTGAGTTTTTAGTCACCGATGAAACAGATCCTGGGTTTGGGTGTTTTAGTTAGTTTGATTTTTCTGACCGGTTGTAATCGTTTCGCGGCGGACGCTTCGCACGCAGCGGTATTTCAGCCGGTTCAGATCTCAGCCTCCGAAGTCGATGCCGCCGAACCGGTCACCGCAACTGCGCCGGACGGCGGCTTCTACGTCGCGTGGGTGAATCACAACGCAAACAGTCAGTCAGACGTGATGCTCGCGCGTTACGACAGCGAAGGCGCGACGAGTGGTTCGCCGGTGATGGTGAATCAGCAAGCGGGAGTCGCAACCGCATGGCGTGGTGATCCGCCGAGCGTCGCTGTCGCCGACAATTCGGTTTACGTGTTGTGGACCGCTCGCGTGGAATCGAACGGCAAGAAAGGCACTGACCTTTACTTCTCCGTTTCGCACGATCAGGGAAAGAGTTTTGCTTCGCCGGTGAAAGTGAACGACGACAAACTGCCCGGCGCTCACGGCATGCACTCGCTGGCAGTCGCGAATGACGGAAAGATTTACGCCGCTTGGCTCGACGAGCGAAACATCATCCAGCCGAAGCCTTCCAAGCACGCCGGCGGCCATCACATGGAAAGTAATCGCGAGCTCTTCGTCGCGCAGTCGACCGACGGCGGCAAGACCTTCTCGGCGAATCGCAAAGTTGCCGAGAACGTCTGTCCGTGTTGCAAGACCGCGCTGGCTGTTTCGCCGGACGGCACGTTGTACGCGAGTTGGCGGCAGGTGTTGCCGGGAAACTTCCGTCACATCGCAGTCGCAAGCTCAACCGATGGCGGCGCTAGTTTTTCTTCGCCGGTGATTGTTAGCGACGACAAGTGGATGTTGCAGGGCTGTCCGGTGTCTGGTCCATCGCTTTCGGCAGATGCAAGTGGAACTTTGAAAGTAGTTTGGTATGCTGCCGGTGAGAACTCCCCGCCGGGACTCTACTTCGCCGAGACACGCGACAAGGGACGAACCTTTTCGCCGCGCAGCTTGGTGATGCAGGAAAACGTGAAAGGCACACCGGCGCTTGTGAGCGCAAACGACCGCGCGGTTGCGATCTGGCAAGGTGCAGTCGGGCAACAACCCGACACGAAGATTCGCGAACTCGGCAGCGCGGAGGCGGCGGTCAGTGTGGCAACGAATGCCGAACTACCGAGCGGCGTGTTGAGTAAAGGCAAACTGTTCGTCGCTTACATTACAAAGGTTGGTGAAAAAAGAAGCGTATGGATCGCAAAGGTTGGATGACACGCGCAGCTCGGATGTTGATGGCAGGTCTGGTGTTGACGTTCGTTGCGGCGTGTGGCGTTCACGATTCAGCGGAGAAGTCTGCTTCGACTCCTGCGCCCGCCTCTGGTCCGGCTGCGGCGGTTCAAACGAATCAGTACAAAGCCGAGGGCGTGGTGAAGGCTATCAACCTGAAAGGTTCGGCAATCGAGATCGATCACGGCGACATCGAGGGGTTGATGCCCGCGATGCAAATGGAATTTCCGGTCACTGACGCCAACCTGCTGAACGGTTTGGCCGTCAATGACCGGATCGATTTCACCGTCGAGAACGCAACCGATGGAATGAAAGTGGTTGCTCTCAAAAAGAAGTAGCCACAAGAGGCACAAGCACAAAAGGCACAAGACAGCTAAGGTTTTTAGTTCAGCTTTAACTCTTGTGCCTTTTGTGCCTCTTGTGGCTGTCTGTTTAGCCCTTCTTCAACTCAGCCAGCGCCGCCAGCACTTCGCCGCTGTGCCCGCCGACGCTCACCTTCTCAAACACTCTCGCGATCTTGCCCTGCGGATCGATGATGAACGTATTGCGCGCGGAAAGCTTCGCGCCCTGGTACTCCATTACCGAACCGTAATCTGTAGAAACCTT
>DATEHX010000458.1:0-5854 GCA_035279345.1 Pyrinomonadaceae bacterium
CCGCAAGCTCACGAGCATGCCGTCGTAGCTGGACGCGCCCTGATTGGACACGTAGATGTTGGTGCCGAACTGCGCCGACATACCAACGTTCTGGCTCAGCAAGCCGTTCGCATAGAGGAGCTGGATCGCGTCGGAGGTATCTCCACGCAACACGAGCTGTCTAAGCGTTCCGTTGCCGGCCATCAAAGCAGTACCGCCTGGGAACATCTGGTTCTCAAACCAGGGCTGCGGGGTAATTGCGTTACCCGTAAGACCGGCTTGGACCTGAGCCTGCAGAGCGTTGAAGGCAGCGATCATGAACTGACCGGAGCCTGGATCCCTGAAGTCCAAAACCTGGGCCAAGTCAGCCTGCGAGAAGAGCTTTCTTCCCTGGCGGCCAACGTAGGTGGCTTCCAGGATGAAGTTGCCCGGTATCTCGCGCTGGAAGCCGAAGCTGTATTGGATCGAATAGGGAGTCCGGAATCTCTGATCAACCGCGTAGTTGAATTCGCCAGTGCACAGACCGGTCGGCTGCAACGGGCAATCCGGATTGTCCTGGAATGGGGTGAACGGACGCGTAATTACTGGCGCGGGATTCACCACCGGCAACTGGTTAATGTTCGTAAAGCGCGGGTTGTTCAAAAGAGCCGACGCCGGAGACGCGGCCGGGAATTGCGTCGTGAACGAGTTGTCGAACAGGTACGAAACCTGGTCCTGAATAAAGGTGATACCGCCACCTGGACGATCGTAAACAACTGAACCGCCACCGCGGATCACTGTTTTGTTGTCGCCGAAGATGCTGCCCAGGATGCCGCTTGTGAAATTCGGCGTGTAGGCAAAACCAAAGCGTGGACCAAAATTATTCAGATCGGTTTCGTAAAGTGAACGAGCATTGTTTGCTTTACCGATAAGGTCGTACCGGAGCTGAGGCTCGGCGCCAAAGGTTCCATTTCCGGCAGCGTTGGAGAGCTGACGGATGTCGAACAACTGGCGCATATCAACGTCCGGACCAGCCTGGAATCCGTTCGCCTCGTAAGGCGCCGGATACAAGTGCCAGCGAACACCGAAATTCAACGTCAGGTTGTTTCGGACTCTCCAATTATCCTGGACGTAGAGTTCGAGCTCGTTGTAGCGGTAATCGCGATGTTTGCCGGTGGCCGGCGCGAACGGAGTACCGTCTTGATCGTAGTTGAAGTTGGTAGAGACCTGAGCGTAACGTCCGAGAAGGAACGCAAACGCCGCATCGTAGTTACCTGAACGCGCTGTGCCGGCGCCGATCGTACCTGGACGAACAGACGCGTCGAGCGAGGTCAGCAGACCACCGAGACCCACGGTCGGGAAGTTGAAGTCGTTAACGATTCCTGACTGGGATTTGATGGGCTTGAAGGAGCCACCAAACTCAAACGAGTGGGTGCCCCTGGTCCAGGTTACGTCGTCGCGAATCGTTGGCGTGAGCACGAAACGATCCTGCTCACTGATACTCGCAAACGGCGCCGCCAAACCCATTCCGAAAGTGAATGAACTCGGCGAAACTGGATCGAAGTTGTTCGGGAAGAGCAATCCCGAACGGGCTGCACCTACCGTGATCTGGTTGACTAAACTCGGGCTGGCGGTCCAGGTGTGGCCCACAACCCAGGTGTAGTCGCGAACAATGATTTGAGCGGTTTCAGGATCGCCGGGGAACTGAGCTGCCACCGAGTTGACGGTGTCAGTCTGAATACGACGAGCGATATTGAAACGGCCAAAGAATTTCTGCTTCGAACTGGCGTTCCAGTCGATGCGGGTCGTGTAGGTGTTGTCTTCGCGCTTCGACGGTGCGTTGAAGCGGAAGCCACCGGTGTTAACGCCATCGCCGGCGGTCAAATCGTTCGCCTGCGGATAGCGGCTGTTGATGAAGCTCAACAGGCCCGAGTTTCCACCGACGTGCGCCGGATCGAGAGCAGCGACCTGAGCCGGAGTCAGAATGGTGATGCAGTTAGGGTTGGTGTTCAACCTTGCTGTGGCGGCGCAACCTGCTGTGTTGTTGAGAAAGCCAAGGCTGCCATTGCGGAAGTGATTCAATGGGACCACGCGCAAGTAGGAGATACCCTGAGCATCGCGACGTCCTTCATAGTCGAAGAAGAAGAACATCGTGTCTCTGACGATTGGACCACCGATACTGCCACCGAACTGATTACGCGTCAGTTGCGGTCTTGCAACACCGCTGCGATTGTTGAAGAAACTGTTCGCCGCGGTTTTTGCCGTGCGGTTGTACTCACGCAGGTTGCCATGGAACTCGTTGGTACCACTCTTGGTCACCAACTCGACCTGGCCGCCGCTGCTTCGTCCATCACCAGCACCGGGGTTGGTTGAAACCGCGCGGAACTCTTGAATCGCATCGATCGGAGCATTACCAACGGTCGCTGCGAACTGGCCCGTGGCCTGATCATTTGCGTCGATACCGTCGATAGTGATATTGCCCTGGTCCGTACGGGCGCCGGTGACGGAACCGATACGGTTCGTGCCGGTCGCGCCGACGTTATTGCCCACCACGCCTGCTTGCAAACCGATCAAAGCAGCGGGGGAATTACGAATTTGAATTGGAAGCTCTTTAAGTCTTCGTTCTCCGATAACGTTGCCGACGCTCGCGTCGGTGGTATTCAGCGTAACTTCATTGGAGGCCGTCACCACAACGGTCCCGGAGACCTCGCCGATAGTCATTTCGGCATTGTGTGTTACCACGGTGGCAACGCCGAGAGCGACATCATTGATTATCAGAGTTTGAAAACCCGAAGCAGTGAAAGTGAGCTTGTAGCCTTGGCCCGGCAACACCTTGGGGAAGTTGTACACACCTTGATCATTGGTCTTGGTGGTCAACTCAACGCCGGTCTTCGGATCTGTCAGTTTTACATCAGCCCCGGCAATTACAGCACCGTTGCTATCCTTAACTACACCTGTCACACCCGCGGTGCTCTGAGCAAATCCCGTTACAGCAGATAAACTCAAAACAAGGGTCGCGAGCATGAAGGCAAAAAGCAATTTCTTCATTTGGGCTCCTTCCCGAAACATACTTTGTTGGAGGACCTTCTCGAAGCCGTTTAGGAGTGCCTTGCAGCCTCAGAAGTCTTGATCATCTAAATCTCACTTGTTAGGAATCCGTGAGATGAAAAGTTCGACAAACCATAGGGAGACAACACAGCGTGGCTCTGTTATGCAAGGAATGTTCCCATATCCGGTTTTTAGTAGAGAGGTGCGGAAATACTTAGATCAGACGGCTTCGCGGGTAGTTGGAAATGTTACAGCCATCCAAAAACCAAAAGTTCTTTTCAAAATCTCAAATTCCGCCAATTCACATTTATGAATAACGCCTCGGCATTTTTGTACGGGTTTGGGCCACCATAAGCCTTACCGAGGAACCTCCGCGGCCCCCAAAATGTCCGTAATAACGGCGTCCGGAGTGACCCCGTCGAGCTCCGCTTCCGCGCGTAAGGTCAGCCGATGGCGAAGCACCGGCAACGCCACGTCGCGCACGTCATCCGGAGTTGTGAATACTCGTCCACGAATCGCGGCGAGTGCTTTTGAACATAAGAGCAATGCTACGGATGCTCGGGGACTCGCACCGTAGTGAACGAATGAATGGGCACGCGTACGGCGCACCAGATCGACTGCGTAGTGCTGCACGCCCGGCTCCATTCGCGTCTGTGCAACTTCAGCACGACATTGAATGATCGCACTCGGATCGCCCAACGGCTGAATGTCGACCCGATCCAATCGCTTTGCATTGAATCCACTGTCCCAACGCGCCACCACTTCGCGCTCCTCTTCTTCACCGGGATAATCCAAAAGTATCTTCAACTGAAAACGATCGAGCTGCGCTTCGGGTAACGGATACGTTCCTTCGTACTCGATCGGATTCTCTGTTGCGAGTACGGTGAAGATCGGAGACAGCGGAAATGCGTCACCGTCAATCGTCACTTGCCGTTCTTCCATCGCCTCGAGCAAAGCGGCTTGCGTCTTTGGCGGTGTGCGATTGATTTCGTCAGCAAGCAGGATGTCGGTAAAGATCGGGCCACGGCGCAGATTGAAAGTGGAGTTCGCGATATTGAAAACGTTTGTGCCGGTAATGTCTGAGGGCATGAGATCGGGCGTGAACTGAATTCGACTGAAGCCGGCGTTGATGATGCGCGAGAGTGTTTTGACAGTCAGCGTCTTGGCGGTACCCGGAACGCCTTCGATGAGTGCATGACCTTCCGCGAGCAAAGCGATCAGGATCTGTTCGATCGCGTCGTTCTGGCCGACGATGACTTTTGCCAATTCGTCTTTGATGTGAGCAACAGTGGAGAAGACGATTTCGGACATTCGTTTAGTTGTTGACCTCGTTTCGTCAGATATTTTCCGCGGCTTGCTTTGCGTCACGCGAACGCATCCGTAAGCCAAGTTTTCTTTCGACTTCACGCAATCGTCTGACGAGATCTACAGCCTGCCGCCAGTTGATTGGCTCACCGTTGATGGTTTCTTCACACTGCTTCATCAACGTTTCCAGTTGACGAGCATCGATGTTCGCACGCGACGCGATGCTCGAGGCGATTTCCGAACGTGAACTGTTGTAGCTGAGGCCCGCGTGTCGAGCGAGTACTCGACGCGTGCGCCCATAGATGTTTTCGATTGCCAGATCGTAGGCGCGCGAACGTTCCTGAAGCTCAGCCATCGACGCGACGAATTCCAAACTGGAACGCCGGTCGACTTGCGGCAGTGGCAACGGACGCGCGAACCGCCGCCCGTTGGTCCAAAGTATCAACAGAATCAAAAGAACTATCTGCCCGCCAATCGCGAGCACCGGCGTACCGGAGAAATAACTGGCAAACGCATTGCGGGTGACGCCACGGCCTTGATGATATTCATCAAACGCGATCAGGCCGTCGTACATTGTCAACGTATTGATCGCGACCTGTAAGTTGTCGTTCGAGCGAATGCCTGCGTTCGTCACGATATACGGATCGGCCAGGATAACGATGCGGCCGAGTCCGTAAGCATAGTCGACCAGTAACGCCCCGTTCTTATCGCCGATGTGAACCACAGGCGCGGTAGACCTTTCCTCCACGCTCGGCTCCGGCACGGCCGCGGGTGGCGGTGGTTCTTCTTCACGCAGCTCGGCGACTTCTTCTTCATCTTCATACGAGGCGTCTTCTTCAGCCGATCCTCCGAGTATCGGAGTGGGCGCTTTTTCCGCCACCTTCGGCGGCGCGGGCTCAGTTGGAGTGAGCGTGATGCGCGCGGCAAAACGCGACGGCAATACCGACGCGACGTTGTGCGTCAAACTGGTGGGTTGAACCGGCTTGAGCGCAGTCACGTCCTCGGTCATCTGCGCGCCATTAGCGGGATCGGTATCGAAGTTTGGAAAGTCGGTCGTTCTTGAAGTGATGGACCAACCGCCCGGAGGAGCATCATGCGCGAGTTCCAGTTCACGTGTAATTACGACGAAACAACCACCACGACTGATCCACTCTGCTACAGCCTTTTGTTGTTCCTCGCTAAACGGCAACTGAGTCGGACCAATGACAACGAACGTTGCGACGTTGTTGCCAGCCTGGCCCAGCAACTTCTCCGGAGCTTCACGCCAGCGAATCACCTTGTAACCCGACTCGCTCATGAAATCGTGTAGCGCGCGAGTGCCGGTCGGTCCGGAGTGATATGTGGATCGATTGGGAAACAACTCCGAGTCCTCAAGCTTTTCCTGTTTGACGTAGGAGACGGTATTGATCACGACCAGCGCGCCGATGATCACGATGAAGGTCAGGATAATTGTGAGTCGCTGGCGCATCGTGAATCAGTTTTGGGTTTGCAGAGCTGCCGTGTAACGCAAACGGAAATTCTGCCAGTCGTTGTCAGTTGCTTC
>DATEHX010000459.1:0-12722 GCA_035279345.1 Pyrinomonadaceae bacterium
GCTTGCAGACAAGCTTCGAACATCAACGTGCCCGGCATGCACGGATCGTTCTTGAAATGACCCTCGAAGAACCAATCGTGAGGCGTCACCGCAGTTTCCGCGCGCAAATAACCACGTCCCCATGGACCACCGCCGGGATTGAACTCCGTCACTTTCTCCAGCAACAACATTCTTCCGGCGGTGATGCGGGCCGTTCGCACGTGCGCCTGAGTTTTCTCCCAACCTTTGCCGAAACACTCGTACGGACGACCTTCAGCGAATGCCGAAAGTTGTTCGCGATTGAATGCACGTGAATGACAGACCACCGCGGGCGGATCAACTCGTCTATTCACCGGCGCGATAGCTTCAGCGCAGTCCCACAACACGCCGGCAGATTCGCGCAGCTCTTTGTCGGAAAAGAAACCAGCCTGGGCGTTGCGAACGGTCAAGCGATGTTCGCCGTTCACGTGGCAGTCGTAGTGGAAGAAAAACAGCCGGACTTCGCCTTGTTGAGCATGTCCGTCGATCTGAATTCTGAAGGCGAGCGTGTCGCCGGGAACCGGCAAGCCGCCCTTGAAAGTAAGCTCGCAGCCGAGCAAACGATAGACGCGTTCGCCGCGGTTGAGCAGGTCGACACCAAGCCAACTGATCAAGAGTAAGTCAGCCTGTCCGGCTTCGATCATGATCCCGGCCGGCATTCGTCCTGCTGAGTCGAGGTACCAACCGTCGAGTGAAACAGTCGTCTCGGTCCATATCGTGCCGGTCTCCATTGAGCCGGCGGCGGCCTCGATTCCGGTCACGCGGTCGGCGAGGAGTAGAGGCGGCTGCGGCATGCGCACCTGGCGCGAATATGAGTCCTGGGCTTTGAACAATTCACCGAAGACGGAGGAGATTGAACCGCCGGCGAGGACCTCGAGTTGCGCGCGGTCAAACTTCGGCCCAGGTAAGACGGGTTTTCCGTTGGGTTTCGGCGCTGTCTCCAGCGGCAGTGCTTGTGTTTTGAGTTCAAGCTTTAGCTTGTCCTGCAACCTCAAGGTTGAACTCTGAACAGCAACATGAAGCAGATTCGCTTCAGCCGTCTGTCTTAGCGTAAGAAAGCGTTGATGAATCTCGGCGTGTTGCGCCAGAAACGCGCGGTGGATATTTCCTAGCTGTTCCTGATAAGCCGCGAAGCGCACGAGAACGTCGGTTGTGGCAGTAGAGGTAAACGTCGCCACGGGAGTTCCGTTGGTGGAAAGAGGCTCTAAGACGGGCGGAAGTACAGGCGCGCGGGCCATCACTTCGACAGTCGGTTCGAAGCTCGGCAGGCGTGGAGAGGGTAGATGTGCCGCTAGCGTAAGACACGATTCGACCGATCGTTCCGCTGCAATGTTGGCGGTGCAAGACTCAACGGCACTTTCAATTTCATTCTCTACGGTAGCTTCCGGATCGGTAGTCAGCGTCAACGTCCGTTCACCGGCTTCCAAAACTCTAACGCTAATACGAACTGTTGATGGTCCAACCCAAGGCACTGCCGGCGCACCAGTTCGCAGCATAGTGCGCGATCGGAGCGCGAGAGCGCCTGCAGTCACATGGACCAAGCCACTTGCCGCATGAGCGTGTCCAAAGACTTCGTCCAGATCAACGCTGCCGGTTTCGGTATCGCCCAGAACCATTGCCGCCTGATCATCTTCGCCGAGCAGGGCGTAAACGCGATCCTTATCGCGACGAGCGTCGGCGAGCCGCTTGAGCACGAGAACTACCGCCGCGTCGCCCGGTGGTTTCGTATTCCCAAGCGCGGCGAGCGCCGTGCGATGGACCAGCTCGTGTGAGAGATCGACCGCTCCGATCACTGCCGCATCGATCTCGTGTTCGCGCAAAGCGCGCGCGGCCAATTCCAATGCGACGATGCCCGACGCCTCCTCCGCCGCAACGGTGAAACTCGGCCCAGCGACATCCAATTGACCGTTGATCCGGTTGGCGGGAATATTCGGCATCGCGCCCAACGCCCCGGCCGCTTCGAGTTTGTCCTGGAATGCATCTCGTGCCGAGGTTAGCCATGCGTGATCGATCGAACCACCGGTTTCGCTCGACCACTTTCTCGCCCACTCAACCACTTTCCATCGCGCACCATAACGCGCGAGTTCAGGATCGCATCCCATGCCGACGATCACCGACGTTCGTTCGCGTGGCAGGTTGATGCTTGCGGCGGCCTCGCGCGCCGCTTCGAGAATCAACGTCTGTTGCGCGAGTGCCTGCGATAGATCGTGCGGCGGAAACTTCAGTCCGTTGAGCGCAACCGAAACGGAAGTGCGTGCCGTTTTGTGAAGCGTGCCGTCGAACAACGCGTTGGCGAAGTCGTCAACACTCTCGCCGTCCGCAACGCGTGCTCCCATCGCCACTATAGCGACTTGCTCGCGATGTTTTGCAGCGAACGATGCCAATGACGAAGGACCATCAAACGCTTCCACGATCAAGTGCGCGTTGTTACCACCGAAACCAAAAGCACTGAGCGCTGCCCGCCTTGGCCCCGTCCAGTCTTCGACCTCGCGTACGACCCGGAAAGGCGTTGATTGGAGTACATCAATCGATGGGTCTGCAAAAAGTGTCGGCACGCGTTTGCCGTTTTCGATACTCGCAAGCACCTTGAGTAGCCCTGCGATGCCCGCGGCCGCCACCAAATGTCCGAGGTTGGATTTAAGCGAGCCGATTGGCACGTCGCTGCAACTTTCAAAAACGCGCGCGGTGCTTCGTATCTCAGTCGCATCGCCAACGGGCGTTCCAGTCGCATGACATTCGACGAGGCCGATATCTTTCGGATCGATGCCGGCTTGCGCGTATGCAGCGCGCATCGCACGCTCTTGTCCCTCTTCCGAAGGAGCCAACAGTCCGCGTCCGCGGCCGTCATTCGAAAGTCCGACCGCGCGGATAACGCCAAGAATATTTCTTCCTTCACGGATCGCATCGCGTAAACGTTGGAGGACAACAAACCCCGCGCCTTCTGCCGGAACGAGTCCGTCCGCCTCACGATGAAAAGGGCGGCTCCGGCCGGTTCGGCTTAACGCACCAAGCGCGGAGAATCCGACATGCGTGAAGAGATCGTCAGTACGGCTGACGGCGCCCGCAACCATCACGTCCGCGCGGCCATCATGCAACTGATCGCACGCCAACTTGATTGCATACAGCGACGACGCACACGCTGCATCGACAGTAAATGCACCGGCGCCAAGACCGAGTGCACGTGCCGCGAGATGCGCCGGCAAACCGGACGAGAAGCGATTGCGTGCGTGTGGTCGAGAGATTCCGGCACGTTCCGCCGAACGCCCGCCTGCGAAATCAGCTCCCTGCGCTTCCAGCCACACACTCTCCGCGTAACGCGCCATCGCTGAAGTCGGAAACGAGAGTCCGCCGAGAACCAGGCCCGTGCGTGGCGACGGCGCGTCGTGATCGATCGCGCGCAACGCTTCGCGCGCGCCGTGCAACACCCACTGAAACAGCGGATCGAGTTCGCGAATCTCATCTGCGGAAAGCAAAAACCCGGTTGGATCGAAGACCGCATCGAAGCCGTTTACGTAGCCGCCGATGTCAGACCACGTGCGGTCCGCGAAGTCTTCGACAGTGCCCATCGCAGTGGAACGCGCGAGTCCCCAGCGACCGGGCGGCGCTTGTGAAAGACAGTTCCGTCCCGCGATCAGGTTGGCCCACAATTCCGCGGGAGTTAGCGCTCCCGGTAAAGTGCAAGCCTGTCCTACGATCGCGATCGGTTCCATTTGTTTGAGGAACAGCCTCTTTGGACTGTCTACTTGACCGGGCGCAGCACTGATTCTACGCCGAGCATTTGAGCGATCAGCGTACCGGTTGAATCAGCGAAGCTAATGTCACAAACCGAGCGAGCGCTGTGAACCGCGCGCGCATGGACCAGGCACCGTACTGGGCCATCAAAAAGCCCCTGCCGATACAAACGAAGTTCGCCAAGCGCCATCGGCAGCGACGCGCCGCCGAGAACGCGATGCGTCCACCACGCGGCAAGCTGAAGCCCGCCATCCAGCGCTGCCGGATCGGTACACCATGGACCAGCAGGCCAGTTCATTCTGCTCGCGCCCGTAAGCGTACCCGCGATACCCGCCGCCGAAATGCCATCAAGCGACTGAATCACGTGCAAGCCTTCGCGATGGAACAACACGTGACCGTCGTAAATTTCCGAACGCGTCCAGGGTTCGAGTTCAGGAGCAGAAGGCGTTGCCGGTGCAGCGAGCTCGTGCACGCTCATCTGGACCACGCTGCTGTAATGCAACGTGCCGTTACGTCCGCGAAGTTCTACAGACAACTCGGAGCCATTACCATTGCTGATCTCACGGCAGTTGACCACGAGAAACTCAACCGCTCGCTCGAAGTCGTGAATCTTGATCCCGGACAACACGCGCACGTTCCGCACCGCGGTTGCGATCAGATCCGGCCGGGATGCACGTGCGCCACGTAGCATCCACTCGAGCGCCATCACGACCGGCACGACCACAACATCGCCGAGACGATGATCAGCCAAATAAGGATGCGACTGCGCGTTGACGCAGATTTCGACTCTTTCAACACGCGTCGAATCCGCGCCGAGCAGACCGTGACCATTCGCGCCCGTCAGCACCACCGCAACGTCATCACTCGCGCTACGTAGTTCGTCGACGAAAAGCTTTGCGCCGGACTCGATCGGAATCAGAGGAACGCCGAGTTGTTGAAAGTGAGTTTTGAGACCGGGCGTCACCATGCCGCCGTCCCACGGGCCCCAACCGATCGAACGAATGTTGCAACCGTTGCCGCGACGCGAACGCTCAGCGCAAGCGACGAGATTGAGCACTTCGTTGGCCATCGCGTAATCGGCTTGCCCGGGATTTCCGGTGCGCGCCGCCACGGAGGAAAACAAACACAACGTGCTCACCGGGTCGCTTGTGGTGGCGGCCAGCAGGCCGCGCAGCCCTACGACTTTCGTGTCGAACACACGGTTGAACTGTTCGTCAGTCTTTTCGGCAATGCGTTTGTCGGCGAGCACGCCGGCGCCGTGAACGATCGCGGTGATTGGTCCCCATTCACGACGCACCGTGTCGAGCGCCGAAGCAAGCGCGGCTTCGTCCTGAACGTCGACAGTCAGATAACGAGCCTGCGATCCCGCGGCAGTGACGGCGTCGATGGTCGCGCGTATTTCGTGACTCGCGAGCACGCGCGCTTTTTCCGCGAGAATCTCCGACGGCGTTGCCTCGCGACCTTCGCTGCGAATCTGTTCGATCAATGCACGACTCAAGTCCTGGTCGTTTTCGAACGCGGTAGATTCCGGCGCTAGCGTAGTGCGTCCGAGCAAGACGATGCGTGGGCGGCAGGCGCGTGCGAGTGCTACGAGTGCGGCGGCCGTAACACCTCGACCGCCTCCGGACACCACGACAACGGAATCTGGACCAAGCGGCAGCGACGCGCTCGGCTCCGCAGGCATCGCGACGGTGGCGAGTGTGGTGCGCGTGCCGTCGGCGCGAAGGCCGACTTCCAGTGTTGAACCACCTTCGAAAAGTTCGGCGCAGATAGCTTCGGCGATTGTTTCGTGATCGCGATCGCCTCGCTCGCAGTCGATCGTTCTGACTGAAGCGTTGGGCCACTCGAGCGCCGCCGTGCGAACCAAAGCAGACACGCCGCCGAGCCATGCGCGCGTGCTGTCTGACCCGCGTAAACCAAAATCGCCGCCGGTGTCCTGGACGTTGATGAATATGCCGCCGCTCTCGGAACCAAAACGCGAAGCCACCGCACGGGCAGCACGAAAAGCTTCACGATTGACGTTCATGGCCACGTCGATAGATGAAACGGCACGCATGCCGCCGAGGAAAATGACGGCGTTCGTGTCGTTTGGAACAGTGGAAACGACACTCGCGTTAATGCCGCGTGTCGCAAGTTTCTTCGCGAGCACACTTGCCAAGCCGGTGCCGTCATCAGTGATCGCGACGCGGTCGACGCCGAACAAACCCGCAAGCGCAACTCCGGGCGCGGGCGCGGTGATCTGGCGTAGCGCGTAGCGTTTGATCGCAGCTTCATCTGACGGTGGTGCGTCGTTGGTTGAAGGAGCTTCCTTGATTGATGGCGCATCGGTTTCGTTTCCATGGCCGTTCATGTACTCGACTATCTGCCCGAGCGTGCGAAGATGGCCGAAGTCGCTCATCTTCAATTCACGCAAGCCCGCCACACGTTCGCTCATTGCTGAGAGGATTTCGACGCGCTTGATCGAGTCGATGCCCAGGTCGGCTTCCATCTCCATCTCGGTCGTGAGCATTTCGGCTGGATAGCCGGTCTTTTCGGCAACGACGCCTAACAACAGTGCTGCGAGATCTTGTTCGACTGGAGTGTTGATGATTACAGGTTGAGCGGGAGATCCGTTGGACGAAGGCGTTGTTACAGGAATTTCCACGGATTGAGGTGTCGGCTCCACAGCAATGGGCGGCGGCATAGACGGCGCCTGCGAACTCGCGGCCGACTCCACCGGGATTGGAAGCGGAAAAGAAATTGGCGCATTGCTCAACTGCGGCGTGCCGGTGAGTAGCGACGTCAACGTAGCAAGCGAAGTTTCCGCAGTCTTCAGAAATGCGAGATGGGTCTCGGCCATGGTCCGCTCGTATGCTGCGTGGGCTTCTGCTGTTTGGCGTTGAGCTTCCTGATAGGCTGCTAGCCAAGCGTTTTGCACTTCAGGCATTGGCGGCGCTGCTACGGGTGGCGTATTCAAAACCGGAACTGGCGGCGCTGCTGGACGCGGCGGATTGGGGCGCGGTAGATCTTTGGCGCCGCCCGGCGGTGGATAAGGCTTGCCGTAGTTGACGCCGGAAACTTGCATCACCATCGCCGGCTTCTTCGATTTCTTTGCCGACGATGGTTTGTATTCCGCCCACAAGCTTTCGAGATTTAGCGATACGCCGGCAACGCAAAGCCGTCCGAACGCAGTTAACAGCACGGTGAACCCGTTCGCGCCTTTTCGATCCAGATTGATCCGGCGATGTTCGCGATCGGTAAGTATCGCCCCAACAAGATCAGTCAAGACATTGCCCGCACCGACTTCAATAAACGTCCGAACGCCGCGTTCGTACATCGCTTCGATCTGATCCACAAAGCGGACCGGCTGGGCGATCTGCGAAGCCAGATTTTCACGGATTGTTTGTGGATCTTGGGGATAAACTGTCGCGTCAGACGTGCCGTAGACGTCGATCCCCGGACTGGCAAATTCGACCTCTTCGAGATAAGCGGCGAAAGGCGAAACTGAAGCGGCCACAAGCGAACTATGAAATGCCGTCGCGACCGGAAGACGCTTACTGCTCGCTCCGCGAGCAGTAAGAACTTTTTCAATTTGTTCAATCTCCTCAGTTGGGCCAGACAACACGCATTGCGACGGTGCGTTATGATTCGCAATCACTACGTCGCTACCACCTTCTTCCAACACGCGGCGCACAGTCTCGATCGGGCCCATCACTGCCGCCATCGCACCCTGCTTAGACGACGCATCGCGCATCAGCTCACCCCGCCGCCGGGCAATCTTCACTAAGTTCGACAAATGAAATGCACCCGCAGCGTAAAGCGCAGTGACTTCCCCGAAACTATGACCTGCCACGCAATCGGGCTTTACACCAACAGCCGACAGCACTTTCAACAGCGCCGCACTCTGAACTCCCATCGCTACCTGCGCCCATTCGGTAGCCGTCAGCTTGCCTGCCTGCGCGTCGCGTGCTTCCTCACTGAACACGGGCGGCGGAAACACGATTCGATCGACACTTTCGCCGTCGAACTTCACACCCGCCTCATCCCACACCGCTCGCGCCATATCGAGCGACAGCGCCAAGTCCGCGCCCATGCCAACGTATTGACTGCCTTGCCCCGGAAACAGGAAAGCGATCTTGCCAGGATTCGGTGGTCCACTTTCGTAGCTGATGCCAGTTGGTGTTACGAAGACCGACTCCTTCGCAATCATGGAAACGGCTTGTTGGAGTTTCTTCGTTAGCTCCGTAGAACTCTCGGCGGTCACCGCGAGCCGTGCATTGTCGCTAGCGTTGAAGCTCTCCTGAGACTCACGCGCAACCTGGACCAGATCATTCGAAGTCTCCATCAACGCGCGACAACGGGAAATAAGATCGGTCGCAGAAGGCGCGCTCACCAACACCAGTTGCGCCGGTGACGTTTGCAGCTTCAATGCAGCGGCCGCGCGACCATTCTTCGGAACGTATTCCTCAATCGTGACGTGAAAATTGCTTCCGCCGAAACCAAAACTCGACACCGAAGCACGCCGCGGATGCGAGCCATCACGAATCCACGGACGCGCTTGCGTATTTAGATAAAAAGGACTGTGCTCGAGATCGAGCGCCGGATTCGGACGTTGAATCTTGATCGTCGGCGGCAACACTTTGTGATGCAGGGCCATGATCGCTTTGAACAATCCCGCTGCTCCTGCTGCCGCTTTCGTGTGCCCGATTTGCGACTTGACCGAACCAAGCGCGCACCACTGAGCATCACCGCTGCGCTCCGAGAACGCCTGCCGCAACGCTTCGAACTCAGCCGCATCACCGACCTTCGTTCCAGTGCCGTGCGCCTCGACAAGTTCGACCGTTTCCGGTCCGTAGCCCGCCATGTCATACGCACGCCTGATTGCCCGTAGTTGTCCTTCGGGCAACGGTGCATAGACGCTCGTACTGCGTCCGTCAGACGACGCTCCGATGCCACGAATGACGGCGTAAATTCGATCGCCGTCCCGCTCCGCGTCGTCAAGCCGTTTGAGCGCCATCATCCCAATGCCTTCACCGAGAAGCGTGCCATCCGCGCTATCAGAAAAAGGACGGCAATCGCCACTCGGCGACAACGCCGGGGTTTTGCTGAAGCACATGTACATGAAGATGTCGTTCATCATGTCCACGCCGCCGGAGATCACGAGATCCGATTGCCCGAGTTGCAGTTCGTTGATGCCCATCGACACCGCGGCGATTGAACTCGCGCACGCTGCGTCGGTAATCGTGTTCGTCCCGTGGAGATCGAAACGATTCGCGATGCGGCCGGCCACGACGTTGCCCAGCAATCCCGGAAACGACGCTTCGTCCCACGAGACGTAATTGCGCGCGATGTCGTCACAGATCTTGTTCGCTTCGTCTTCGGGAATGCCGTTCTCGCGCAGGGCCTTGGTCCAAATGGGCCGCTGTATTCGGCTCACTAACGAGTTGAGCAATTGCTGACCTGAAGTGACACCCAAAATGACGCTGATTCGTTCCCGATCGAGTGAGGACAAAGCTCCTTGCGAGACGTCTTCGAGTAACTGCTGCGCTACCATCAAGGCGAGTATCTGAGTGGTGTCGGTGGAAGGTACGGCGTTGGGCGGGAGCCCGAACTCCATCGGATCGAAATCCACGGGCGAAATGAATGCGCCGCGTTTGCAATATGTTTTGTCAGGCGCAGACGGGTCGGGATCGTAATAGTCTTCGATCAACCAGTGCGTCGGCGGCACGTCAGTGATCAGATCGCGGCCGGCCAAGATGTCCGCCCAGAAACCTCGCGCGTCGCTGGAACCAGGAAATAATGCGCTGACGCCAACGACCGCGATGCCCGCCATCGGTCGATCGACTTTCGACATGGGACCTCCTAGAGGAAAGGTCTTCGGTTACGCTAAGCGGCGCGGCCGAAACTGAAACAAACTTTCCGGAACCGTTACGCCATAGCTGCGCACCTGGTGAGCCCGCGTCAACACTGCGGCGCCCTCCAGCAAATTGCGCGCGATCTGAACGACGCTGCGATTAGCGGGTTCAGAAAGAAATGAACCACGCACCCAGCGGTTAAAAGAACCCATAGCCGGACCACACCAAATCTGGTAATCAGCACGCCGCGACGTTTCCCCATCGATGGCCCAACGGCTCGACTTGCCCAAGTACCAACGAAACACCAAAGCCATGCGATGTTTTGGATCGCCATCCGCGCGAGCGGCTTCGACCGGATCGCGGCTCTGCCAAAAGCGGCGCGTCTCGGTCCAGATTTCGTCGAAGCTGGCGTGCATAACGTCGCGCTCGAGCGTGGCGCGCAAGTCTGTCGGTATCGCTTCCAACGACGAGTACGATCGATATGCCTCGTAGAGCTTCGCGGCGCGTACACCAAACATCGTCCCACGCTTTAACACTTGCACGCGAATGCCGAGCTCAAACATGTCGGCCGCGGGCGCCATGATCACGTCTGACAGATCAGCTTCCGCCAACATCGCTTTGCCCGCGTCCGAAAGGCCCGATTCCACGGCAGCCTGATTGATCGATCCGGTAAGAACGTAAGCCGCGCCGAGTGCAAAAGCAGCAGCGACGGCGGACGGCGTGCCCATACCACCAGCGGCGCCGACGCGAATCGGCCGCGCATACCCGTAGCGCTCCGTTAGTTCATCGCGAAGCGCGAGGATCGTGGGAAAGATCGCGACGAGGGCCTGGTTGTCAGTGTGGCCGCCGCTGTCTGCTTCTACAGTGATGTCTTCCGCGACGGGCACTCGCGCGGCAAGATCCGCTTCCTGCCTCGTGAGCAACCCCTGGCCGACCAACGTCTGGAGTATTTCAGCCGGTGGCGGCGACATGAACTGCTTTGCGACTTCCGGCCGCGAGATCTTGGCAAACAAATGGTGGCGTCGCGTTATTCGCCCCGTCGAAGGATCGACTCGCAAACCGCTCGCGGCTAACCGAACCACGGCGGGCGTCAATGTCATGAAAGCTGAAGCTGAAACTCGTGCGACACCACGACGGATCAGCAGATCCGCAACACGGTCTTCGAGAGCTGCTTCATTCGGAGAGTGAATCAGGTTCACACCCCACGCCGCGCGATCGCCTAACGTCCGATCCAACTCGTCAACCGCTTGCTCAACGCGCTCAAAACCGAGCCCGGCAGCGCCGAAGAAAGCCAGCATTTCCGCCTGGCCCATCGCGATCACGAGACGCGTGGTCGCAATGCCGTTTGCCATTTCACCCGCGACATACGGAAAACGCACGCCGTGAACTTCGCTAAACGATCGATCGCCGAGCCATTCAGGATAGAGTGCGGGCAGCGTCGCCATCAGCGGGTAGTCGCCTTCCTGGGCCATGCCCGGAAGCGCAACCTCGCCTCCCAATGCGATACCGATTCGCCCGTGCTTGCCGTCGCGCACGATGTACAGCGGTTCGCGCACACGTGGAACGAGTGTCGCCAACTCATCGGCTTGGAAAGCTGGATGGGCCGTTGAGGAGCGCCATAACCCAATCGGGGTGAGTTCAGATGGAGTGCTCAAGATCATCTGACCCTCCGTGAGGGGGCATGAGAGTCTACGGGCGGATTCATTCGTCATCCGCCCAGGTTTCGATTGCGAATGCGCTGCAAACCCTAACACAAAAACCAGTTATTTTGATAGGATAAGCGGGCTCAAACCGACACCTCCTCGGCCAACGGAAGGTCGAAGGCCATGAAACGACCACTCGAACTGGAAAAATCCGCCGCGGGCTCGCCTGGTCTCCGGAGCCAAATTATGGACAAGGTGGCGACCAGCCCGATTAATTACTGGGGTGGTTTCGTTACCGATCCCATCACGGCCGTCCTTTTCTTCACGTGGGAAACATACATTCTGAAGAGAAGTGTTGTTATTTCGCTGGTGGTTTACTTCGTAGCGATCTTTTTTGTAAGCCTGATCGAGTACCTGCTGCACCGCTACATTTTCCACGGTCCGCGCCAAAACATGGCCCAGGAGGGACACTTGATGCACCACGGTGAGCCAAAGGCACTCATCGGAACACCGTGGTTGCTCACTCAAGCGATGTGGTGGTCTATCGCCTGTGTTGCGGTTTTCGTACTTCGCATTCCCTACGCGCTGAGTTTCATGGCGGCATTCATTACCGGCTACGTCGGGTATGCGATCGTTCACCATCACATTCATCACCATTCGCGGCTCCGTTGGTTTAAGAAGCTGCAAATTCACCACAACATTCATCACAGCATTCCTACCGTAAACTACGGTGTGACCAGTCCGCTTTGGGACATAGTTTTTGGCACGCTTCATCAGAATCGAAAACTCAGTAAAGTCTAAATCCTCAACACAGGAGAAAATCTATGACGGCTCGCAAGGGAACTTCCAAGAAGACTACGTCCAAGAAGTCTGCTCGATCGACGAAGGCCGCCGGAATTGAAACCGGTCCACTTCCGCCCTACGGCAATGCCATCAAAGAAGCCATCGGCGGTGGCGACCTGCAAAACATGCGCAGCACGGCGACCAGCACGCGCAAACACCTGAAAGACGTCACGGCGGCGCTGAAGAAGCTGGAAGCTGCCATCGCCAAACGCGAAAAATAAGTTGTCCCGCAAAGTCAAAGCGCTGCCGCGTTCTAAAGTGTTTCTTTGCGCCTTAGCGCCTTTGCGGGAGAAGATCTCCTGCTAACCTCAAACAAACAAAGGAGAGCGACATTGGTTGCACGTAAATCCTCCAAAAAAGCAACGAAAAAGGCCGGAAAAAAGGCATCCTCAAAATCGAAAGTCGCCACGGACATCTCGTCCGGACGAATGATGCCTTATGGACCACCGATCTTTGACGCCATTGCCCGTGGCGATCTCAACGAGATGCGCCAGGTCGCGGCGGCCACGCGCAAGTGGCTCGATGACGTCCAAACCGCGGTCAACAAATTGGAAACAAACATCAAGAAACTGGGCGGGAGTTAATCACTTCAGATGGATCAGCCGGCGCGTTATGTGTCGCTTGCGGACACCATCCAATTCACTCCGGTTCA
>DATEHX010000460.1:0-14745 GCA_035279345.1 Pyrinomonadaceae bacterium
CTGTAGCGATAGAGCAGGACTTGAAACGCCGCGAGCAGCGTCATGTAGAGAGTCGCGTTCTGGTCCTTGCTCAACGCCTTGAGACGCCGCGTCAATTCCGGATTGAGACGGAACGTATGCGCCGCACCGCGATACGTTTGCACCGGTGGACGTGGCCGATCAGTGGGCAGCGCAAGCCCCGGCAATGGACCTGCTAACTGTTCCTGCCAGTAGCGGCGATGGCGTAGGCCCTGTTCGCTCTGCAATAGATCGTTTTGCCACTGCACGTAATCGACGTACTGGCGCGTGAGTGGTGGCAAATTGGCTGACGCTCCTGATCGCTGCGAGTTGTAAAGCACGCTTAGTTCGTGCATCAAAACCGTCAGCGACCACAGGTCAACGATGATGTGATGCGCAGTCAACAGCAGCACGCTTTCGCTGCCAGTGCGGCTGAAAAGATGAACCTTCAGCAGCGGCCCGTGTTCCAGATCAAACGGCCTTTGCGCTTCCACGCCCAACCGTTCATCCAACACCGCCTGTTCCCACTGCGACGCATCATGTTCTTCAAAGTGAACCGTCGCGTGTTCGACCACGCGCTGTACGGGTTCGCCATTCTCATGGACGAACGTGGTACGCAGCGACTCATGCCGGTCGACCAGCGCCTGAAACGCACCGCGCAAACTATTCACGTCCAACCCACCGCAAACACGCGCCGCAAACGCGAGGTTATAAGTCGGATCCTCCGGTGCAAGCTGGTGCAAAAACCACAGCGACTGCTGACTGCTCGAAAGCGGCTTCACGTTGGAAAGCGCCTGCCGAACCAAAACTGCCTCGCCGACTGCGGGACGATCCCCATTCCGTGCACCTACATCGGGCGAACCAATCCCCCTTCCAACACGCACACGCTCGCACAACTCGGCAACGCTAACGCTCTCAAACAAACTCGCCAGCGGAATCGTGACACCAAACTTTTCTTCAATGCTGTGCGACAACTCAACCACCATCAGCGAGTCGAGCCCGTATCGCGTGATCGGCTGGTCGACATCGATCTCAGCGACATCAACACGCAACAGTCCGGCGAGCTTTGCCCTCAACCAGCCTTCCGGTGAATCACCCTCGGCCTGCTTCCCATTTGTCTGAGTTTCCGCAACCTTAACTTGATTCGTTTTTGCCGTTTCGCGCCACTCAAATTCAACCTCCAACTTCCCTGCCACAAAAGCGCGCTTACACGCATTTCGCTGAATCTTTCCGCTCGACGTCTTCGCGATCGTTCCTTGCCGAATCAACGCCACCGCATGAACCTGCACCTCGTGCTCTTCAGCCACTCGCTGCCGGATCGCGTCGACAATCTCTTTGCTATCACCTGCGCGATTGCGCTGGACCTCCTGCACGATCACCAAACGCTCTTCGCCTTCAACTTCCAACGAAAACGCCGCGCTGCATCCCGGTCGCAACGCCGCATGACTCAACTCAGCAGTCTGCTCGATGTCCTGCGGATAGTGATTGAGCCCGCGAATGATGATCAGGTCCTTCAATCGGCCGGTAACGTAGAGTTCGCCATCGTGAAAGAACCCGAGATCGCCTGTTCGCAAAAACGTCTCGTCACCATTGCTCGCAAGCTGTGCGTGGAATGTATGCGCGGTCGCCTCGGGTTGGTTCCAATAGCCACCGGCAACACTCGGTCCAGCGAGCCATATCTCACCGACCTCACCAACAGCACACTCAACCGCAGTCTCGGGATTAACCACGGCCAATCTCTGTCCGCCGACCGAAACACCGCAGCTAACCAAAGTCTTCGCTTCGGATCCATTACCTGCCGCGCTCAACACTCGATTCTTAATCAACTCGCCTGCACTAAAAGACTCGACCTTCGGCACACCGCGCGCCGCTTTCCCCGAAACAAACAGCGTCGCTTCCGCCAGTCCATAACACGGATGAAATGCTTCCGGCTTGAACCCACACGCCGCAAACGCTTTGGCGAATCGCTTCAACGTCGCCGGACGAATCGGCTCCGCGCCGTTGAACGCAACTTTCCAACTACTCAGATCCAACTGCGCGCGTTGCTCCTCACTAACTTTGCGCACGCACAGGTCGTAAGCGAAATTTGGACCACCGCTTGTCGTCGCTTTCGCAACCGAAATCGCCTGAAGCCAACTGAACGGACTTTGCAGAAACGTCGCCGGCGACATCAGCACGCAACGCGCACCAACGTATAGCGTTTGCAACACGTTACCGATCAGTCCCATGTCGTGATACAGCGGCAACCAGCCAACGATGATCGACGATTCCGTCTGATCAAACGCCTGCTGAATCAACTGCTCGTTGTGCATCAGATTGCCGTGGCTGACGATCACGCCTTTGGGTTGGCTCGTCGAACCGGAGGTGTATTGCAGAAACGCCGGCATCTCGCCGCTTAACAACGGTCTATGCCATTCGTCCTGCGTGTTCTCTTGAAGATCGTCGGTAGTCAACCACTTTAGTGAGTTGAGACCTGGAGTCTGCTTGCAGAGCGGCTCGATTCGTTGCTGGATGAACGAAACACTCAGCGCCAGCGAAGCTTGCGAATCGGCTACGATCGCTTGCAACCGGTTCATCGTCCGATTCAGTCGCGGCGGATACGCGGGCACGGCGATCGCACCTGCATACAAACATCCGAAAAATGCGGCGACGTATTCGAGATCCGAGGGATAGAGCAGCAGCACGGTCTTGCCGGCCGCACCCATCGCAGTTAACTGTTGGCCGATAAGCTGTGCTTTGCGATGGAGTTGACTCCAACTCAGACTGATCCTGTCGGTACCGTTGTCAGTAAGAAACGTGTAAGCCACGCGATCCGACTGAAAACGCGCACGCCACTCAAGCAGATCCACGAGCGTGGAAAACTGCGCACTTATCCCTAATCCGTGATCCGGACTTCCTACTGCTAAGCTACTCATGCAGGAATTTACACGTGATCTGAGGTGGGAGCTCTTGCGAGTTGTGCGGGCTACCGCCCTTTAAGCCAAGTGAGTGGCCTAGGTGTCACTGAAGTTCCGCCCAGTCGGGAGGGGCGCGAGTATCCCATGAGAGAGTGTGTCTGTCAACCACGAAGTTCTGGTAATCGAGTGAGCAAACATTGTATTCTGATTGCCCCCGCGCAAATGGAAATTATCGTGATGCCTCAGCCTCAAAGGAAAGGAAACAACATGCGAAGATTCTTAATGCTCTTCTTTATTGTTCTGTTCGCCTCGGTGGTCCACGTTCAAGCACAACAAACGAAATCAGACACCGAGCTGATTAAACAAGCCGCACTTGATTACATCGAAGGTTGGTATGACGGCGACGCCGTGCGCATGGAGCGCGCGTTGCACCCGGACCTCGCCAAACGAATCGTGCGCGTCGATCAGCGAGGCCGCTACGCGCTCGGACAGATGAGCGCGATGACGCTCGTGCAGTTGACGCGCGAGGGCGATGGAAAGTCGACTCCCAAAGAGAAGCAACAGAAAGACGTCACCGTGCTGGATGTCTTCGGCAACGCCGCGAGCGCAAAGATCATTGCGTCTGACTGGGTCGATTACCTGCAGCTCGCCAAGTGGAGAGGACGTTGGGTCATCGTCAACGTGCTGTGGGAGATGAAACCCGCACCGCAACCAAGCTCCGGGCAGTAGTCACAAAAAAGCACAAGAGCTTTCTTAACAGGTTTGTGCCTCTTGTGCCTTTTGTGCTTCTTGTGGCTATAAGTCCAATGATCGCAGCCGTAGTGAGTTTGCGATCACCGACACGGAACTGAAGCTCATCGCCGCGGCCGCGATCATCGGGCTCAACAGCAGTCCGAAAAACGGATACAGCACGCCCGCGGCGATGGGCACGCCGATCGTGTTGTAAACGAAGGCGAAGAACAGGTTCTGTTTGATGTTTTTCATCGTCGCGCGACTCAGACGAATCGCGCGCACGATGCCCCGCAAATCTCCCTTAACCAGAGTCACATCAGCACTTTGCATCGCCACATCGGTGCCCGTTCCCATCGCGATGCCGACGTCTGCCTGGGCCAATGCGGGCGCGTCATTAATGCCGTCGCCAGCCATCGCGACGCGGCGCCCTTCGCTCTGAAAACGTTTCACGACTTCCGCCTTCTGTTGTGGCAACACTTCGGCCACGACCTCGTCGATGTTTAGTCTTCGTGCTACCGCTTCAGCGGTCGTACGACTGTCGCCGGTGAGCATCACAATCTTGATATTTTGCTGGTGCAGTTGATCGATCGCTGCCGGCGTACTTTCTTTGATCGGATCGGCGACGCCGAGGATTCCCGCCGGTTTGCCGTCAACGACGACAAACATCACTGTTTGACCTTCGCCGCGATAGTTCTCTGCTTGTGTTGCAATCTCATAAGCATCGATGTTGAGCTCATCGAGCAAAGCACGATTGCCAAGCGCAATCGATCGATTGTCAACGTCTCCTTTCACACCCTTGCCCGTCACTGATTCAAACGCCTCAACATTTGTTAACTGAACGCCACGTTCCATCGCGCCCGAAACAATCGCCGACGCCAACGGATGTTCGCTGGCGCGTTCGAGACTAGCAGCGAGTCGCAGTAACTCCGCTTCGTCAAAATCTTTCGCGGGTGCAACAGTGACCAGTTTTGGTTTGCCTTCAGTCAACGTGCCGGTCTTATCGACAACGAGGGTATCGATCTCGCGCAACACTTCGATCGCTTCGGCATTCTTGAAAAGTATTCCAGCATGCGCGCCTTTGCCGGTCGCCACCATGATCGACATCGGCGTGGCCAATCCGAGTGCGCACGGACAAGCAATAATCAACACCGCAACCGCGTTGATGATCGCAAACGCCATGCGCGGCTCGGGCCCGATCATGGCCCATACGAAAAACGTGACGATCGCTACGAGAATCACCGCGGGCACGAAGTAACCCGAAACGACATCCGCCAGCCGCTGAATCGGCGCACGGCTTCGTTGTGCTTCCGCAACCATCTGCACGATCTGCGCTAACAGCGTTTCGCTGCCGACACGTTCGGCCTGCATCACGAGCATACCGTTGCCGTTGATCGTTCCGCCGATCACGCGATCGTCTTTCTGTTTCTCGACCGGGATTGGTTCGCCCGTCACCATTGCCTCGTCGACCGAACTCACGCCCTCGAGCACGACGCCATCCACCGGAATCTTTTCGCCTGGCCGCACACGCAGGCGATCGCCTTTCATCACCTGATCGAGCGGTACATCGTCTTCCGTTCCATTTGGCTGAATGCGGCGAGCAGTCTTTGGCGCCAAACCCAGCAGCGCTCTGATTGCCGCACCAGTTGAACTGCGTGCCTTCAGTTCGAGCACCTGGCCCAAGAGCACCAGCGTAGTAATTACCGATGCGGCCTCGAAATAAACCGGAACATTGCCCGCGTGATCGCGAAACCCGTGCGGAAAGATCTGCGGCAGAAACGTCGCGATCACGCTGTAAACATAAGCAACGCCGACGCCTAAGCCGATCAACGTGAACATGTTGAGACTACGATTCACGATCGAATACCAGGCGCGCACGAAGAAGGGCCAACCGCCCCAAAGCACCACCGGTGTCGCAAGGATGAGCGAAACCCACGTCGATATTCGTGGTCCGAGAAGTGTTCGTGCAGGATCGCCGGGGATGAGATCGCTCATGCCGATGACGAGCACCGGCAACGACAGGACCACGGAAACCCAGAAGCGGCGCTTCATGTCGTCGAGTTCGGTGTTGTCTTCTTCTATCGTGGCGGTGCGCGGCTCGAGCGCCATGCCACAAATCGGACAAAAACCGGGCGCATCACGCACCACTTCGGGATGCATCGGGCACGTATATTCGATCTTCTCGCCTTTCGCGGGCGCCGGCATCGCGTGGTGGTGAGTCATCGGCGATGGTCCACCCGCAAGAAAATGTTCGGGCGCCTCGCGAAACTTGTGTAAGCAATGCTGACTACAGAAGTAATACGTCTGTCCGTTGTACTCGAAAGAGCCCGCCGCTGATTGCGGGTTCACCGTCATGCCGCATACCGGATCGATGGCTTGTTGAACGGCGGGTTGAACTATTGGTAACGACCTTGACATCAATGCTCCTGGTGCATTTTGTGCATGCTGTTCATATCCATCTGCCCCGGACGGATTCTGAAAAACAGTTTCCAGCCGACGGGATTGTTTCCGTAGAGCTGGTCGAGAATCGCGGGCTTGGAGTAGAACGTAATATCGCTTCCCACGCCGAACGAGATATTTTCAGTCTTCCAAATGTCGCGGAGTCCGCCGAAAGTGTACGCGCCGATTCGGAATGACGGATGATGAGCTGTGATTCCGAGCAGCGCGCGATCGTCGTCGCGCAGCAGTTCGTCGCGATCTACCAGTTCGAGCCTCGTGTAGAGATAGTTTTTGTCGAGAAAGTTCACTGTCGACTCGGCAGTGTAGCCGTTCAGATTGCGAACCTCACCGGGCGCGCTGACGTGATTGCGTCCCCAGATAAACGCTGCCGCCCAGTTGCCGCGTTCGAATGGCCGGTTGTATTGCAGCGAAGCGGTCGTGCGGCGAATGTCAGTGTCTGGTTCGAGAGCCTCGGGACTGCGCAGAAAGCCGTGACTGATCTGCATGGCCCAATTCCGGTTTGGCATGAACCAGAGACGAACCGAACGCGAGTTCCACTTGTGCGCGTCGAAGTCGTAACGATTCTCGTCCGGCTCGCGGCCATTGAAGATCGAACCTTCAAACTTGAACCAACGATACGTGAATCCGGTTGTAAAGACTCCGAAGGCGATGTGGGTTGAATCCTGCAAGTGATGCGACAGCGTAGCAGAAGAATTCTCCGAAGCTGACATGCGGTGCGGAAACGCGACCGGTCCCAACGCCGGTTCACCCGGATACCCGAAGTAGGTGTACCACGTTGCACGTTCGCCGAGCGGCAGCGTGTACTGTGCCGACAACTCCATGAACAAATCATGCGGGTGTTGATGATCGATTACGGGATCGCCTTTGTACGTCTCGCCGGTTTGGAACAGTAGCGGCGAGCCGCCCGGCGGAAACGTGAATGGCTCAGCGCTGAACATACCGCGCAGTTGCAGTGTTCCCTTCCCCACGCGTCGATAGGCCATCGGCATGAACCAATTGGCGGAGTCGGCCTTCGTCACGCCGCGAGGTCCACCTTGCCGATTGATTCCAGCGGTCAGGTTGTAGTGAAACATCAGCAGCCAATCACCCGCCATTTTGTGATGCATGTACATCGGCGAAGACGCCGGTTGCCAGGACGTGCCTGAACCCATCGCGCCCATCGAGATCATGTTCGATTCGCTCGAACCGACACGAATGCCGATGTCTTCTCCTTCCATTAGCAGGAGTGGCCCCATTTCCATCCGATGCGTTCCTTCTGATTCGTCCATTCCCGGCATGGGCGATGGAGAAGCGGCTGGCGCTGGCGAAGCCGCGGGTTTTGCTACCGGACTCGGTGTTGGTTTTGGCATTTCATGGCCCTGGTGTTGGGCCATGCAAGGCAGAGCTGTAGCAAGAATTAAAAAGACGACTTTGAGCTGAAACTGCATTCTTCCCCCACTGGTGCGTAAACAAGAAACGACTGCGCAGATCTGTGCCTGCGCAAACTAGTTAGCGCGGGTCCAGTGGGTCTAAATTCGGAAGGTGTGATTTAAAACGTAACGCGGACTACTGCGGCCAGGTGGGCCATGCGCGTGAATCTCTATCGCGTTGGTCGATGGTGAAAATCTGATGACGACAACATACGGATAACCCGCAACGATGCCGTGCGAAGGAGCGTTTACAACAACTGCTCGCGACGAATTCGCCTGGCTCGGTGAATGGGTAAAGCAGTGCGAACATTGCTCGACTCGTTCGGTTACGACGGTCAACGTTTCGTGGGAGCAATGACTGGTCATCTCGCGGGGTTTCCGCGGACACGATTCGCAGGCCAGCGCGGGGTGACACGCCGCAACAACCAAAATGGCCGTTAGTAGCAGCCACACTGCGCGGCAAAACTGAATACGTCGAAGCATTGATTGTCGCAACTATAACACGCACCCGATGGATAGCCACAAGAAGCACAAGAGGCACAAAAAGCACAAGCAAACTTTGCTAAAACATTTGTGCCTCTTTGTGGCTTACTGCGCGCCAAGCGAGTAGATCGAAGTGTCCGGATGATAGAGACGCCAGTCGAACCAATAGTCTTCAAGAACAAAGATCTTCTTCAGTTGGCGGCCGGCGAGCGGGCCGCCAGTAGCTTTGCCTTCGAAGTCCCAGGTACTGCCGGTTTCAGCATCGACTAACTGAAAAGCCGCGCCGCTGTCTGTTTTACGGAACAGCTCGAGCTTTCGCCCATCAACAGTCCGCTCGAACGCGCGCACGGAACGATTGTCCTCACCCAACACTACGACGATCGGAACTGAACCCATCACATCGATGATCGGACTCTGCTTCTGCAACGCGGACAGCGGATACGCCGTCGATTTGCCATCGACGGTGATGCCGATCACCAAAGTGCGTGGCGGCAGACGCTTGTCGACGTCGGTGCCGTCAACCACGCGCATTCTTGCGACTTGCGGTTCCCAATCGGCTTCGTATCGATTACCAAAAGCCGCGATTCTTTCGTCAGGCTTCAGCACGCGCCCCTCGGGCCGTTCTCGTTTCCAGATCGCGAAATTCAGCTCGTCGTGAAAAACAGGCTTGAGCTGCCGCCCCGCCAATGGACCATGAATCGCCTTGCCGGTGACTTGTTGCCACCAGCTTCCGGTTTCATCATCGCGCATGATGAAGTTCTGGTTGTTAATACCTGCGAGCCGAAAGTGCAGCACGCGCCCATCAACTGTTGATTCCCACACCAGACCGGTGTGACAGAGCGTTCAATACGTGCACACGATCGGCGTGCCGCCAACCGTATCCCCCAACACGTGATGATAGCCCATGAGCGTGATCGGATACGCAACCGACTCTTCACCGAGCGTCACCGCCATCACACGCTCATCGTCTTTGACGAATGTCGCCTCGGCCAACTTCGCGTACGCCGGATTCGGCAGCGGATTGAACATCCATTCGAAGTGATTCTGCCGTGCGAGCCAGGTCGCTCCGAACACCGGCAACAAGAGAATCAAAAGAATCGCCCGGCCATACCAACGTCCGCCCAACCACAGACGAATCGTCAGCACCAGGACCGATACCAAAGCGAGAATGCTTAGCAGCGGCGACCAGCGGCGCATCAGATATGAAACCTCCATGATGCGCGGCGTCTGCGGTTTGAACGGCATGATCAGATACATCGGCGTCAGCACGATCACGACCACCGCAATCACCACGAGGAAGAGGATGAGCCAGGCAAGCCTTCGCTTATTTTTAGCCATCAATTATCTCCAGTTCGCCGTCGAAGCTTTCGTATCATCGCAATCGCCCACAGTAATCCGACACCAAGAAACGGCAGTAAATACACCAGCAGATCCCAGCGCCCATAGCCCGGCGGAGTGGCTTCTACAGTCGCGAGCGTTTCCACGTTTCCCTGCGCACTCTCGAGACGCACGCGCACACGCCAGAGTTCTTCGGCATCGAAATGGACCAGCGCGCGATACTGCACCCGCCCCTGCACGTTCTCCCGTTCGCCGTTGTAAACAGCTTCCGGTAAACGGCCGTTCACCGGCTGCACGCCGACCTGCACGCGCAGATCCGCCGGAAGCTGCGCGTCCGGACCGACGATCACAAAGAACAGCGCCTCGCCAACATCAGGATCCGTCCAGACCGAAACGACGTAAGGATCGACCTTTTGATCGACAAACAGCGGAAAAGGCGGGCCTTCGTGGGCGTTAACAGTTCTCACAAATAAAAATATGAGAACTAGCAGCAGCGCGTATCTGGACGCAGGTGAACTCATTCTTTTCAACCGCTGCCCAGCACGAGGCCACGCATTTCCATCGGTTGCGACATCACCCACAACGCCGCGGCGGCAATGAGCAGCGAAAGCGCAGCCCACGGAATAAAGACTCGCACGGGCCGCACCATTTCATCCGTCGCCGCCAATAGGTAACTCGTTAGTAACGATCCGAAAAGACCGAGAAGAATAAATCCAACTTCAAAAACCTGCACGACATTCACCGGTAAGCCGACCAGCGTCCACTGCGGCTGACCGAGAATTGCTGCGCCAAGATCGGCAAGCGCAGCCTGCGTAACGGGAATAAAAGTGAAGAGTCCAGTCAGAAAGTGAAAACTGTAGTGGGCCAACCAGATACCAAAACCGATTGGCACTAGCGAGTAAGAGTAGCGCATTGCCAGAGCTATTAGCGTCCTTTGGCTGCGGCCCCAAACTCTTGTAATCCACGCCGCAACGCCGATCAGCACCAGCGGCTCGACGACTAGAAACAATCCGAACACGGTCGCGAGCACCGGCGCTTCAGTCGTGACTCCCATCCGTCGCGCGAGCCATTGTTCGAAAACGTAAACCGGACTAACCATCGCGAACGCGTTTAGCAGCGCGCCGAAGGTAAAGACGATCGCGAGGGCCATGAGATCCTTACGTCGCGATAAGAAACCGATCCCGGAACGCATCGTGTCGTTTGCCAACTCTGTCGCGGGTACGCGGCTGAGAATCCCGACGTTGTCATACGGACAAGCCTGAACGCAGTCGAGACAGAACGTGCAATCGATGTTGCCGACCTTACGTGGTTGAAACAGAGCGAGCTCACACCCGCGTTGAATCACGACCAGCGGCGCCGCGGGTTCGCGCACGCCGCGAATGCAATCTTTTGTAGCGCAGCGAGTGCAAGCATCGTGATCGCGAACTGCTACTTCCAGCGGCGACACAGTCGAAGCGACGAAATTAAACTGCCCGATCGGACAAATGAACTTACAGAACGTTGCGTGTTTGAAAACCGAATCGATCACGAGCGCGCCGGCGAAGTAAGCAACGATCAGCCACGCCGTCCACCACGGAGAAGCCCACAAATCCAGCCACTCATAAAGAAAGAGCATCCCGACAAACAACCCGAGCGAGAGCCACTTGTTGCGCAAGTAGCGCGGCCAGTTTCGCACCGGGCGAAAAAACTTGCGCGCAAAGTTACGCACCAGCATGAACGGACACGCGAGGCAAAAGAAATTGCCCGCCAGCAACAAAACCAGGATCAGAGCGCCGCGAAAGTGTACCCACGTCAACGTTGTCGCCAGGTTGCGCGGCGCCAACTGCGGACCAAAGAACCCGTGCAGGATCATCGCGATGCTGATGACGAACAGCGGAATCTGCAGCAACGTGCGTGCGTGGCGCCGTTTGAGCAAACCACCGATCAACGGCAGACGCAGAAGATCCAGACCGGGCTGCGCTTCGTTCGTGGGTTCTAACGGAGACACTTGAATGGCTGACTCAGGCTGGCGCGACTTCCTTGATTTCAAACTCCTGTTCCAACTCACGCCCGTCCGGCAAAGTCAGATGCACCAGGACATACCAATCACCCGGCATCGAGAGTTTCATGTTAGTTCGATATTGTCCGGGGCCGATCTCTTTTGTATCGGCAAATACGGGAGCCATACCGGCGTGCGACATGTTTCCCTCCAACTTAATGCGCGCTCCGGCGACTGGTTCGTTTGAACCACCATCCTTCATCCTGATCGTGATCGTCACGTCGCCGACCCGAGCGGGCAGCGGAGAAACTTCGTATGAAATCGTGAGGTTCTGCGTCGCCGGTGCGCTCTGATGCCGGCAGCCACAAAGAAGCACAAGAGTTACAACTAAGCTTACAAACAGCCTTGTGCTTTCTTGTGGCAGAAACACAACTCAGGCTGCAACTGCCGCTGCTGCCGGCTTGTTGTGCCGAAGCGCGCAAGTACACGCCGCAATCTCTTCTCCCTTGGGCGGAAACATGTGGTAGTACATCGCCACCAGCATCGGCATGAACACGATAGCGTTATAGAAGAGATGTATTTCCACGCGCGACTTCGGAAATAACATTTGCAGAAAACTGATCGGCACCGGCGACCCGAACCAGTAGTGATGCGTCAGGGCCTGCCATTGCAAAACGAAGTGCTCGATGTGGTGCCAAAACTGAATCACCAACGCGGCGGTCCACCATTTTCGCGAAGTTCCGGTGAAACCTTTTCTCAAGGTCCAGAGACCGATCAGCATCACGATCGCATAGCCGTAATGCAGGACTTCGGAACTCACGAGCCACGGGAAAAACAGGCCCAGAAAACCGCCGGCCTGAGGCCGTGGCCACCCCATAACGTAAATCTGATACGCCTGCGTGAGATGTTCGCCCCAGTGGGCCAACACGATGAACGCAAAAAGGTAGAGTGCGCGCCGGTGCCAAACGCTGTTCAGTTTTTCGTGAAAACTGAAATCCGCTACGGCGCCCATCGGCGAGGGGTGTGCGGCTGCTGACATTTCGACCTTCCTTTGAAACTGTTTCGTGACGAGACGTTGAACGGCTGCCAGTCTAGCGCAAACTTAGTTTACTGACCACCATTTTAGAGTGTCATTTTACGAAAGGACGCGACGAATGTGCTCGTGTTGGCCCTCAAGAACACGCGCCGAACGCGAGAGCGAAACAAGATAGAGCGCGAGACAAAGGAGCGTAATTCCGGCAAGTTTCCAACCCATCCTGTCGTCTTCGATGGCTAACAGATAAACCGTGAGAGCGCCGGGAGCGCTGGCGATGATGATGCCGATGACCATGTCGACCAGCGTGCCGCCGGAGGCGAAGCGATAAAGTTGCATTCGGAACGGTTGTTTGACGGAGAACCAGTTGCCGCAAAACATATAAGCGAGTACGACTGCGATGAATTCCATCAGTCCTATTAGTGTCACCCGCGATCCCAAACGCCAAAACGCGAGCGGCAGAATCGTCGCCAGCACTCCAAACATCAGCACCGCAAACGCCAGGTTCTTGCTGAACAGTTTTTCCTTGCCGCTGAGTGGAAACAAAGTGTAGCGATCGAAGGCGAGAGCGCTGTCGAGGCCGAAGCAGTTGAAGACGAGGCTAATACACGGCAGGAAAAGAACGGCGATGACGATCGCGAACGTGATCGGATATGCCGGCAGGTACAGATTGAACAGGATAACGATCGGCACGACGAGATAGACGTCCAGCAAACGGCTCGAGTATCTGAGGTCCTTCTTGAGTAGTCCGCCGAATTTACCGGGAAGCTGGTTCAGACTGAAAACGCGTTGCGAGCGTCGTGCCTGTTGCGAGTGAAGCGTGAGTGTGAACGTCCACAGAGCCACGATGACAGAGAAAGCTGTAAGCGCCAGAAGAATTACCACGGAGCGAAACGGCGTTGACGAAGTCGCAGCGTCAACCGCAAGACGGTGCGGCATCAGCGATCGTAACGTGGTTGCGAATTGAGTCTGTTTTTGCAACCAGAGCAGCCCGGCCGCGACGCTAAGAGCTAATAACAAAACGAACGACAGACGTCTCGCTAACGCGCTCTGCAACAGATGCGTGATCGTTAGACTCACGAACAGTCCCAACAGCAACAACGCAAGCAAACCGATCATGCCTGCTACAGGATGTTCAGCTACTGTGACTGTCAAACTGAGAGTCCACGAAAGCGCAACGACGATCCAGCTCAACGGCGAACAAAACACGGAACCCGCTCTGATTAGAAATAGCTCGCCCGGCGGGAGCGGAAAATGAAGCAACGCCCGGCTCGTGATTGCTCGTCGCGACTCGCCGAGCACCGGAACCATCCACGCGAAAAACACGACGTTCAGCAGTGTTTCGTATCTTGCCGTTTGGCCTCGTTCAAGCTGAGACGCAACGAGCGGAAGCTGTTGTAAGAACCGAAGCGAGGCGAGACCGCCGAAGAGCACGATGATGCCAACGTTGTCCGCGCGCAAACTCGCCGAGCCGCGAAAACGCCGCCAGTAAGCACGCCACTGGCACTTGAGAATCGCGGTTACCCGATCCACTCAAACTCCTCGACATCTCGCCGCTGCACGTATTGAAAATAGACGTCTTCGAGTGTTCGACCTGACTGAAGCGTCTCTTCCATCGTGTGACTACAAACGAGTTCGCCGTGCACGATCACCGCGTAGCTATGGACCAAACGCTCCACGACTTCCAGTATGTGCGACGTCAGAAAGATCGTGATCCCCTTCCCTGACATCTGTACGAGCAAATCCTTGATGCCGCGCGACGCCACCGGATCGATGCCCTCAAACGGCTCGTCGAGAAACAGCACCTTCGGATTGTGAATCAGGGCCATCGCGAGCGAACACTTCTTCTTCATCCCGTACGACGACTGCTCGATCAGCGTGTGACGATCGGGCCAGAGGTCGAGATAGTTAAGCAGTTGTTCGGCGCGCGCGCCGGTTTCCTGTGCGCTCAATCCGTAGATTGGTCCACACAGTTTGAGGTGCTCCCAGATCGTTAGCGAGTCGAAGAGTGCGAGGTCTTCCGGGAGGACACCGATGCGGCGTTTGATCTCGAGTGGCGAATTACGGATCGACAAATCGTCGATCGAAGCCTCGCCGGCGGACGGTTTCAGAATGCCGGTCAACATCTTGACGGTCGTCGATTTACCGCTGCCGTTTGGTCCGAGAAAGCCGAAGATGACGCCTTTAGGAACGTGCAGATTGAGATCGTGAACAGCAACGAAGTTGCCGAATTTTCTCGTAAGTCCGTTGGTTTGAATCATTCCGGGCTCAGGTCCTAACACACAAAGAGTTTGACTTTACAGCGTGCGGAAGAATATCGTCTAGGCAAATCGTTTGACGGCACTTCAGCCCCTACCCGACTGCCGTTCCCCTTGACCAATTCAGATTCAGAGGTGTGCTATGCGCACAGCAAAGAAATTC
>DATEHX010000461.1:0-5489 GCA_035279345.1 Pyrinomonadaceae bacterium
GTGCCGTGATCGACGTCGAGCAGCGTCGCTTGCGCGCCTTCGAGAAGGATCGAGCGCCCTTCGCTCGCGGCGACGTTCAAGTAATGAGTCGTGTCGGCGATGAATGGAGCAAGACGTTCCGTCAGCACTGACATTTCATCAAAGATCTCGTCAGCGTCCAAAGGCGAGCCGCCGTACGCTTCGATGATGCGATTCGCGTCTTCGAGATTTCGTTCGATGCGCGAACGAAGCACGGTCGGAACGAGCGCGTCCGCGGTGCGAATTCCACGGCGTCCGGCTTTGTCTTCATACGCTGGACCAATGCCGCGCAGTGTGGTGCCGACTTTCTCGTTGCCCAAACGTTCTTCGCTCGTGTGGTCCAACGCGCGATGGTAAGGAAGAATCAGATGCGCGCGCGAACTGATCTTCACGCGCTCGGGTGTCACTTCGATGCCTTGTTGCGTTAGTCGATCGGCTTCGACGAAGAAGGCTTTCGGATCGATGACCATGCCGTTGCCGAGTACGCACGTCTTGCCGCGATGCACGATGCCGGACGGTAACAGGTGCAATACGAACGATTGATCGCCGACTTGCACCGAGTGGCCCGCGTTGTGACCGCCCTGGTAGCGCGTAACGATCTCAAACTGCTCGGCGAGCAGGTCGACGATCTTGCCTTTGCCTTCATCGCCCCATTGGGCGCCGATTACTGCGACAACTTTTGACATAGGTTATTGCCGATTGTCGATTGTCGATTGTCGATTTGAAATCGGCAATTGGAAATCAACAATCGGCAATTCCTTCACTGGCTTTTCGATAAAGTAATAACTACAGGTGCCGCGCACTTCTTTGATATCGCGCGGTTCGATCGGAAAGAGGCGACACTGGTTGGGGCGATTTTCGTAAATGCCGCAGAAGGAGGTTCCGTCGGCGTTTTTCTTCAGAAACGGACATTTGAAGACGAGTTCGCAGCAAGCGCCGCAGCGGTTGCACTCGCCGCGACGAAGCGCGAGGGCCGCGATGGTTTCTTCTTTGCGAAAGTTTGTGATGACGAAGCGGCGCAGCTTGCCTTGGGCCTGTCGCGCGCGAAGTTTGGCGTCGGCGACCTTGCGCGTGCGAATGCGCCGGGCGGCCAGACGCATTTCAAAAGGGAGAGATTTGCGAGCCGTTTTCATTTATTAGAGCCACAAAAAAGCACAAAAGGTCAGAGTTTGACGAGCTCCTGGTACAGCTCAAGGTATCGTTTGGCCGCGGCGGTCCAGGAATTATCTACCAGCATCCCGTTGCGTTGGAGCTTTTGCCAATCGTCAGGCCGCGTGTAAAAGTAAAGGGCTTCGCGTATTTTTTCAAGTAACGCGCCCGCTTCGTACGGTCCAAATTTGAATCCCGTGCCCGTTCCGGTCCGTGGATCAAACTGTTGGACCGTGTCGTCCAAACCGCCCGTCGCGCGAACAATCGGCACCGTGCCGTAGCGCATGCTGTACATCTGATTCAATCCACACGGCTCGTATAACGACGGCATCAAAAACATATCGGCGCCGGCCTCGATCTGATGGGCCAACGGCTCACCAGCATAACCCTTGTAAATCCCGACTTGCCGCGGCGCCACATCATGCCAGTGTTGCAGAAAATCCTCGTACTCTTGCGCACCCGCGCCGAGCGCAATAAAAAACGCGCCCGAGCGCAGAATCGGATCCGCAATCCTCCGAATCAGGTCGTAACCCTTTTGGCCCACGAGCCGCGAAATGATCGCGAGCACCGGCCGATCCACGTCCTGCGGCAAATCAAAGCGGCGCAGCAGATCGATCTTGCAGTCGCGTTTGCCGGACAGATCGTCCGCGGAAAAATTCGCGGCGATGTGCGGATCGGTTTCCGGGTTCCAAACCTCGTAATCAACACCATTCGTGATCCCCGCTAAACGATCGCGCCGCGAACGTAACAACCAATCCAGCCCGTGTCCCTGATCGCGCGATTGTATCTCCTGCGCATAACGCGGACTCACCGTCGACAACGCATCAGCCGCAATGATTCCGGCCTTCAACGCCGAAGCCGTACGATCGAGCATGAAGTCGTCGCGCTCTGGCGGATCGCCAAATCCGAGCCACCAAAGATCGCCCGGATCAAACTGTCCCTGGTAGCCGACGTTGTGTAGCGAGAAAAGCGTCTTCGTGTTTTGGAAAAACACATCGTAACGGCGCCGCGCGCGCAACTCAGCAATGGCAAAACCACACGGCCAATCATTGCCATGGACCACGTCCGGTTGCCAGTTGAGAGCTTTAAGCAGCGCGAGTGCTGCACGTGAGAAGAAGGCGAAGCGAATGTGATCGTCCTGGTAACCGTAAATCTTAGGACGCGCAAAAAACTCAGGCGCTTCCAGCAAGTACGCAGGCGCTCCTGCTTCATCGCTAAACCAGAAACGAACGTGATGAACCTGACCGCGCCACTCGACCCGAACGTTCTCGACAGAACCTCCGTTCAGCATCGCGCGATCGATCTGATCGTAGAGCGGCAGAATCAGACGCGCGTCGACGTCGTGTTCGGTGAGCGCCTTCGGCAGCGCACCCGAGACGTCAGCCAGCCCGCCAGTCTTGGCGAAAGGCATAGCTTCAGACGTAAGGATCGCGATGCGCATGGTGTATTGGAACCGGGAATGAAGGCAGAAAAAAAGGATGAACACCGATAAAGTGTCCACCCTTTTATCTGTGGCTTAGCTTTGCATCGACGCGAGAAACTCGGCGTTCGACTTCGTTTTCTCCAATCGCTCGAGCACGACTTCCATCTGCTCGACGGGCGACAGCGGGTTCAACACACGCCTCATCACCCAAATGCGATTGAGATCTTCTTTGCTGATCAGCAACTCTTCCTTGCGTGTTCCCGAACGCTGAAGATCGATTGCCGGGAACAGCCGCTTGTCGCTCAAACGGCGATCGAGGTGAATTTCCGAGTTGCCGGTACCTTTGAACTCTTCAAAGATCACGTCGTCCATGCGCGAACCGGTGTCGATCAGCGCGGTGGCGATAATGGTCAGCGATCCACCTTCTTCGATGTTACGCGCCGCACCGAAGAAGCGCTTCGGACGTTGCAACGCGTTGGAATCGATACCGCCCGAGAGGATCTTGCCGCTCGGCGGAACGACCGCGTTGTGCGCACGCGCCAGACGCGTGATCGAGTCGAGCAGAATCACGACGTCGCGTTTGTGTTCGACGAGGCGTTTCGCCTTTTCAATCACCATGTCCGCGACTTGCACGTGACGTGTCGGCGGCTCGTCGAACGTGGACGAGATGACTTCGCCGTTCACGGAACGCTGCATGTCGGTGACTTCTTCCGGCCGCTCGTCGATCAACAACACGATCAGTGTCGTTTCCGGATGGTTGTGCGTGACGGAGTTGGCGATCGTCTGCAACAGCATCGTCTTACCGGTGCGTGGCGGCGCGACGATCAAGCCGCGCTGACCTTTTCCGAGCGGCGTCACGAGATCGATAACGCGTGCGGAAAGATTGTCATGCACCGTTTCCATTCTCAGTTGCTCTTCCGGATAGAGCGGCGTCAGGTTATCGAAAAATACTTTCTCTCGCGCCTGGTCGGGCGACTCGAAGTTGATAGCCTCGACCTTGATCAACGCAAAATAACGTTCGCCTTCCTTCGGCGGACGGATCTGGCCGCTGACGGTGTCGCCGGTGCGGAGATCGAATTTGCGGATCTGCGACGGAGAGACGTAGATGTCGTCCGGACCTGGCAGATAGTTGTACTCAGGCGCACGGAGAAAGCCGAAGCCGTCGGGCAGCGTTTCCAGCACACCCTCGGAAAAGATGAGACCGCTTTTCTCGGTTTGCGCGGCGAGCACTTTGAAGATGAGCTCCTGCTTGCGCATACCGGTAGCGCCGGGCACATCCATGCTTTTCGCAATCTGCGTTAGTTTGGAGATCGACATCTCCTTCAGATCCGCAAGATTGTGAAAGCCTTCGTTCTTGCCGCCGTCGCGACTTTCTCTGGTTTCTCGTTCGGGAGCTTCAGCGGTTGCTACAGTGGCGCCGCCGTCGTCTCCATTAGCTTCGTTGTTCGTGTTCGCGCTTTGAGCGCGTGAACGTGTTCGTTGTGACATATCAGTTTTCTCTACAAAATCTCTCTTCACTCGGTCGTAGCGATTATCAACTAGTGGGATTATGAATAATGGATGCGGTCAGAGCGACAGACGTGGGATGTTTTCCCACTTCAATTCGCGGGGCAAATATCGATTCTCCTCAAACGGTGTTATGCACTTTACCTCAACTTTTCGGGCGCGGCAAATTCAGTATCGTTTTTGATGCCACCCGTCCGATGCGCGTGGCCCAAAACACTCAGGTTGACCGAGGGGGCTGATGAGAATTTCGGATTGCCGACTTTCGTTTAGGATACAAGCTTACTGCTAAAAAGAGCAAACGAGAATATTTTCTCTGTTACACAGAGATGTTAATTTCAACTCTCTCGAATAGCGCTCTCTATTGCACGCCAGAGTTCGTTGCGACCGCGGCCGCTTTTGGCCGAGTAGGCCATCACGCTGTCGTCATCGAGCACCCGGGCGATGTGCTCCAAATTCCTTCTCAACTCGTTGTTCGAAAGCTTATCGGATTTTGTGGCAACAATTAAACGTGGCTTCTCATACTCTTTAAGCCACTCGTGAAGCTGCAAATCCTGTTTTGTGGGTTCGTGGCGCGAATCTACGAGGTGAATTGATAGCACAAGCTGGCTGCGCTTGGCAAGAAAAGTAGTGGCCATCTCGCCCCAAGCCGATTTTATGTTCATGGGTACGCGAGCGTACCCAAAGCCGGGAAAGTCCACAAAACGGAATCGATCGTTAATTGTAAAGAAGTTCAACGATTGTGTGCGGCCGGGTGTCGAGGAGGTGCGCGCCAGACGATGAGCCGAGAGCAGGGAGTTGATCAGGCTCGATTTACCGACGTTTGAACGGCCAAGGAAAGCGATTTCGGGTTTGGAGTCTCGCGGCCAATCCGTTTCCTGGAAAGCACTCTTGAGAAACTCTGCTTTAATAGGGCCACGGACTTTCACGGACGAACGCGGACTTTGTCTGTGTCTGTCTGTGTCAGTCCGTGGCTCTTTTGTTTTCAAGCTAGTTGGTGGCGGCTGCGGCTTGCGCGGCGTTTTTCTGTTTCCAGATCTCGATGAGCTTCGCCATCCGCTCACGAATAGTGGCGAGGCGCGTCTCGTAATCCGGAATCTCTTTCACCGTTTTCTCGAGATGTTGCAAGAATGTCGGCGAGCCCATCTGCTCGCGCAATAGCGGGAGAAACGGTTCCATTTTCGCGTAAACAAAAATGTGTTCGCCGTTAGCGTCGTTGAACATCTCTGCATCGATCGCGCCGTTGTTAACGAGCGAGCAGGCCATGTCCCAATAAGAAATGACCATGCGATAAAGACCACTCTTGTCGCTGGTCAATACGTCGAAGAAATCCTGGGGCGTTTCGGGGTTGAAAGTGAAGAACCAGTTGCGCGCTTCGCGCATGGTTTTTTCACGA
>DATEHX010000462.1:0-4579 GCA_035279345.1 Pyrinomonadaceae bacterium
ACCAGGTGACGTCGAGCGGCACACCTTCCTGCGCGAAGATCTGGCGCGCAAGCTTCATGTATTGTCCGGAGCGGCGCAGACCATTTTCCATCGTCGCGCGGCCGCGTGGCCCCTGGTAGTAATTGATGTATTGCTGAATTAATGGATTGAGCGTGAAGGAAAAGTTGACGTTCTTCTGCGATTGCTCTAAAGCGACGAGATCCGCATTGGAGACTTCTTTTTCATTCTCAGTCAGCACCAGCTTGCTGAGTTCATCAAGCGGCGATGGCTCAAACTTCTGATCGCGAAAACCAATCTGCGGCGGCGTCGCTTTCTGCGGCGCCGGTTCCTGCGACTGATTGTTTTGAGCGACTAACGCGGCGTTGGTGTTTACCGGCTGCTGTTGCGGTACTTCTTCGCGATAAATGCGCTCAACCAGTTCGAGGTAATACGTTTGCAACTTCTGACTTGCCCGAACGTCAAAACCGGATTCAAGAATTGAATCAACGGCTTTGTCGAACTCTTCGCGAGCCTGTTCGCGCTTGCGATCTTCGAGGTTCAACTTACCTTTACGGAAGTGGTCCTCGGCGCGCGCGATGATCTGCGTAACGCGTGTTTCCGATTGTTCTACTTCAGTTGGTATGGAACGGGCAGATGAAGCTGCGGGAATCTGTGCGTAAGTGCTTGCCGCGGTAGCGACGAGCGCCGTTAGTAAAGCCACACGGGCTATCAAACGAGTGGAGCTCGCTGACATCAATCGTCGTACTCCTTCAGAAGTGATGCTTATCCTTTGCGACTATTCCGAGGAAAGTCACATCGGCAACAATTCACGGGTTCTGTGCGGTAAATTTCGGCTCCTCTATGATTTGAACACTACTGGACTCAACGTCGGAGCCAAATCACTTTCGGGAGGTTACCACACTATTTTTTGGGCCGTCAAACAAAGGCCGGAAATGCAACAAAGTCTTAATTGGTAAACTTTTCCACCAAAATCAGGACCATCGCGATCCCGTGACGGTACAGATGCCTTACTCGTCGTCGAGGGTTGTGCCAGTCCATCCATCGAAATCACGTGAGAAGCTAAACGCCCCGAACGTCCGTTCCGTTGCAAAAATTACCTCCGGAAGGAAACTTAACCGCAGAGCCACAAGAACACAGAGAAGAAGTTTGGAGCATCGTTTCCGTACAGCAACGGCCCGAATTCATTTCGTAACAAAACGGTTAACTTGTAAAAAGAGCAACTAATACCGCACTGGAGTCCTCGTACCCTCCGGTGGAACAAAGCTTGCCAATCCACCAACGGGAGTAGCGCAGCTTTCCCCAAATTTAAGACTCTCTCAATTTTGATTGGTTATCACAGAAAACTATGTCGACAGTTGTTAAGAGAGAAACAGTTCACGAATTCACCAGGCCGACTGAGGTTCCACCCCGATCCCGAACAGAACTTTTCTTTAATCGCGAACTAAGCCTGCTGGAGTTTCACGGCCGCGTGCTGGAGGAAGCACTCGACGAGCGCGAACCACTGCTCGAAAGATTGAAGTTCCTTTCAATCTTCTCTGCAAACCTGGACGAGTTTTTCATGATTCGCGTTTCAGGACTGAAGGAGGAGATGGAGTATGAGGTCGACGTTTCGCCTGACGGACTGACGCCGGCGCAACAACTCGCGAAGTCCCGTGAACGAATCCTGAAGCTCGTCGCAGAGCAGGCAAGATGCTTGCGCGAAGAGGTTTTACCGCGACTCGACGAAGCGGGAATCTCCGTCGTCCGTTACGACTCGCTTTCACGTCACGAACAGGAACGACTCGAAGAATACTTTACGGAGAATATCTTTCCGGTGCTTACGCCACTGGCGGTCGATCCGAGTCACCCGTTTCCGTATATCTCGCCGCTCAGCTTGAACATTGGTTTGATGGTCGATCCGCCGAAGAATATGAAATTGATCACTTCGCGAAAACTGACCGACCGCAGGTTTGTGCGGATCAAAGTGCCCTCGGTGTTGCCGCGTTTGGTGCCGATCGCGGCGTCGAGTTTCCGCTTTGTATTGCTCGAAGAGATCATCGCGGCAAACATTCAGACGCTCTTTCCGCAGATGGAACCGGGTAAGTGTCACTATTTTCGCGTCACCCGCGACGCCGACATCGACATCAGGGAAGAAGAAGCCGAAGACCTGCTGAACGTGATCAAGAAGGAACTGCGCCAACGGCGCTTTGGCACGCCGGTGCGTCTCGAAGTGTCGGCGGACATGCCTGAGGACATGATCGAGTACCTGACGTCGTCGCTCCACCTGGAGACAGACGACGTTTATAAGTTTGATGGTCCACTCAACATCCAGGACTTGATGTCGCTCTACGATCTCGATCGGCCCGATTTGAAAGACGCTCCGTTCAGGGCCGAGCTTCCGGAGTGGTTCAAAGGAAACAAAAATATCTTCGACGCGATCAAGAAACGCGATCGCATGCTGCATCATCCGTACGATTCGTACGACTGCGTTACTGAGTTCATCAATCAGGCCGTCGATGACCCCAACGTCATGGCGATAAAGATCTGTCTCTATCGCACCGGTCCTGATTCGCCGATTCCGCCAGCCCTGATCCGCGCCAGCGAGCAAGGCAAACAAGTCACGGTGCTGATCGAACTCAAAGCGCGCTTCGACGAAGAACACAACATCGAATGGGCGCAAAAATTAGACGAAGCGGGCGTTCACGTGGTCTACGGTGTCATCGGTCTGAAAACTCACGGCAAGTTAACGCTCGTCGTGCGCCGCGAAGGCGATGCGCTCAAGCGCTACGTACACATTGCTTCCGGCAACTACAATCCGACGACTTCCTGCACCTACACAGATCTCGGTCTGTTCACCGTCAAAGATCAAATCGGACGCGATGCCACGGAACTGTTCAACTACTTAACCGGTTTCTCCGAACAGCGCCACTATCGCAAGCTGATGGTCGCGCCGGTTGAACTGCGCGACAAGTTCAACGCGTTGCTCGATCGCGAGGTCGAACACAAACGCAAGGGCCGCCCGGCACGCGTCATAGCGAAGTTCAATCGTCTGGCCGATCTTCAGATCATCGAGAAGCTCTACGAAGTCTCGCGTGCAGGCGTGGAAGTCGATCTGATCGTGCGTGGCATCTGCATGTTGCGTCCCGGTATTCCCGGCTTGTCAGAGAACATCCGCGTACGCAGCATTGTGGGGCGCTTCCTCGAACACAGCCGTGTCTTCTGGTTTGCGAACGGCGGCGATGAAGAAGTCTACATCGGCAGCGCCGACTGGATGACGCGCAATCTCAAACACCGGATCGAAGTGGTGGCCCCTGTCTCCGATCCAAAAGCGAAACGATACCTCCGTGATGTCCTGCTGGACGCTTACCTCACCGACAACACCAAGGCTCGCGAACTCCAACCCGACGGACGTTACACCCCTGTTTTGACCGATTCAGAACCCTTCGACAGTCAGGAATACTTTATCGGACGCCCCGGTAGCGACTAACAATTTAACGCTCCTGGAGTTACAAAAATGAATCGAGCAATCAGAGTACGCATCGCGATACTCGTTTTCGTCGCGCTGTTGATTCCGTCTATCGAAACCAGTTTCGCCAAAACAAAAAAGAAAAAGATACCGACAGGCACGCCGATACTTTGGCAACAGCCAACTGACATTGGTTCGCGCAATCTCTTACTTGGCCCAGGCGGCACGAGCATGCGTCCCGATCTGCGGCGCATCACGTTCATCAAGGAAGAAAAAGGCGGCTACTCGAAGAAGTATCGCGTTCGTGACGGCTCCGGCCGCGAGTGGGTCGCAAAGATTGGCAAAGAGGCGCAGTCAGAAACGTCGGCAGTGAGACTGCTGTGGGGTGTTGGTTATCTGACGGAGGTCAACTATCTCGTACCGCGCGTCACGATTCCCGGCAAAGGCACTTTTACTAACGTGCGCTTTGAAGCGCGCCCGCAACAATGGGATCGCGTCGGCGAGTGGAAGTGGAAAAGCAATCCGTTCGTGAGAACGCCGGAGTACCAGGGCCTGAAGATCATGATGGCGCTTATCAATAACTGGGACCTGAAAGACTCAAACAACGTGATCGTCGCGGTGCCGACAGATCGCGGCAACGAACTCCGCTACACGATCAGCGACCTCGGTGCGACGTTTGGTCACGCGAGTACGACGCCTATTTTCTGGCGCCTCACGCGCAGCCGTAATAATCCAAAGAACTACGCAAAATCGAATTTTCTCGAAAAAGTTAAAGGTAATCGCGTGGTGCTGCACTTCGGTGGCAAAAATCGCGGACTGCTGAAGGACATCACGGTGGACGATGCGATTTGGATGGGAAATTTGTTGTCCCAACTCAGCGATCAGCAAGTCAGGGACGCGTTTCGGGCGGCAAATTACACGCCGAGCCAGGTAGACGTGTTGACGCGCACCGTGCGCACGCGAACGAGCGAGTTGTTGAGTCTGCGGCCGAACATTCAGATCGGTAACGACGAATGAAGCCGCAGCGCAAGAAAGAAGTCACGACTTTAATTGTTGTTTTCGTTGGTGTGCTTTTAATCAGCGCGCTGGCTGTTTACTTCATCGGGGGCAATCGAGGAACGACGCCTGAGTACA
>DATEHX010000463.1:0-6641 GCA_035279345.1 Pyrinomonadaceae bacterium
CATGAGTATGCTTTGCACGGTGCTGCCGGCGCGCACGCCGAGACAGTTGATGAGCGTTAAAACCGCGAGGACGATTGCGGCGAGTTGCGCATAACCGATCGGCCAGTTTGTTAACTCGACGAAGTAGCGCGAAAACGTAACTGCGACCGCGGCCATGCCGCCGGTTTGCACCACCAACAACAAGACCCAGCCGTAAATGAAAGCGACAGCCGGGTGAAATGCTTCGCGCAAGTACGCGTATTGGCCGCCGACTTCGGGTCGTCGCGAGGCGAGTTCGGCCCAGATAAATCCGGCCGCAAGGGCGAACAAGCCGCCGATGGTCCATGCGCCTAATATCAGGAATGGCGTGTGAACCTGAAGCGCAACTACCGACGGGTTCATGAAAATGCCCGAGCCGATGATGCCACCCATCACGATCATCGTGGCATCGAAGAGGCCAAGGCGGCGCGCAAGAGTTGGATTATCTGTCCGCGATTGAGACATGAATGGTGCTCTCTTCTACCACAATCTGCGTAGTCTGTGGATGGGTTTTGACACTCAACTAAACTTTTCGCTAACCTGTCGGGTTTTGTTTGAGGGGAATTGAGATTTGTCCGCAAGAGCTGAAGCGATCGTCACGGCTGGCCTCAGGCCAGAGTTGTTTGCCGGACGTGGCCTTCTCACAAATAGCCGCACACTAATCTTTGCCGCACTTGTCGTTCTAATCCTGGCGGGCTTTGGTTTTCGTATCAACGGGCTCAGCGCCGAAGGTCTCAGCGAAGACGAACTCAACAAACTCACCGCGGTTGCCGATTATCGCGCGCATGGTCTGACGGGCACGAACGGCGAGCATCCGATGTTGATGAAAGCGCTCCAGGCAGCATCGATCATTGCAGCCGAGAAGTGGAACTCGCTTGTTGGTCCCTCGGAACAGATTGCTCCGGAAACTGCGTTGCGTTTGCCTGGCGTGATCGCCGGTGCGCTGACCGCGCTTTTGATCTACTTGATCGCCGCTGAACTCTTCGGCGCTGAAGTGGCGTTGATTGCGGCAGCGTTGTGGGCCTTTAATCCAACCGCGATCGCGTTTAATCGGGTGGCGAAAGAAGACACGTTTCTGCTGTTCTTCTTTTTGCTCGCAAACGTGTTTTGGTTGCGTGGACAGCGCGTCGCGGAAAGCACCGATCAAAATCCGAATAAGTATTATTGGGCGACTGCTGCTTGTTACGGCGCGATGGTGGCGTCGAAGTACGTGCCGCATTTGTTCGCGATCAGCATGTGTTACTACTGGATGTTTCAACAGCTACCGGAGACGCGTTGGCGGCTTGGTAAGAAACGAATCGTGAAGTTTTTTGCGATCATGTTTCTGGTGTTTCTGGTGCTGAGTCCGACGGTGCTACTGCCGGATACGTGGAAGCAGATGGGACTGTTTGCTGGTGGTAATCGCATCAGTCACGACGGATATGAGTTCATGGACCAGATCTATCCGCAACGTTTTACTGACTGGCTCAGGGGCATACCTGTCTATTTTTATTTTGTGTTTACGGCAGTGAAATTGCCGGTGTTGACCGTGCTGGGTTTTGTTGCTGGTTTGCCGCTGCTGTTTCGACGAAAACTTGGCGATGGGCGTTACTTCATTTTGTTCTGGCTGTTCTTGTGGGTGGTGGCGTTCTGCTTTTCGGGTGGGAAGTTTACGCGTTATTACACGACGGTGTTGCCCGCGGTGCTCATCACCTGTGCGTTGGGAATTCAGTTTACGGGACGCTGGCTGGCGAATCTGATTGCTTCGAGCGGCGTGACCTCGGGTTTGAGACACTACGTTCCGGCATGTTTGGCAGTGATAGTGATCATCACTTCAGTAGTGAACTCGGTGCAGGCGTCGCCGCACTTTCGTCTGTACACCAACTCGATTGGCGGCGGAAACGCGTGGGCTGGTTATTACTTCCCGCACGATGAGTTTTACGACGCGAGTATGCGCGATGTGATGGCCGAGATTGTTACGCGTGCGCGTCCGGGCGCGCGTGTGGCAAGCGAGAGCCCGACATTGGCAGCCTACTACGCCGAACGCTCGGGCCGCACCGACCTTGTCTGCATCTCCCTTTCTGATCCAAGCGCCATCCAACAACTAGCGATCGGCGACTTCATCATCATCGCGCGCGGCCGTCGCTACTTCAGCAACGACCACATCATCACCACCCTCAACAACCATTCCACCCCCATCTCGACTTTCCACCTCAACACCACCCCCTCCGCCAAACTCTACCAACTGGACCAAGCATCACTGAGTCTAGTCCGTCAGTAACCAGAGCCATCCACAGATTACACAGATTTCTGCTTAAAATAATCTGTGGAATCTGTGGATGAAAAACTCAGTGCCGCAGCTCGACCTCGATGGGGCGGGCGTCTTTGGAGTCGTAGCCTTCGGGCCAGTTGGAGATGTTGACGCCGTAGAGCCAGTCGGATTCGGGGAGGACGGCGAAGCGAATCGTTAGAGGAAGACCACGCATCGCGCGGAGGCGCAGGAGATTGCCTGTCAGGCGCCACTCCTGGATCAAAGGTTGGCCTTGCTGCTCGAATTGTATTAGGCGAGAACCAGCGTTCCAGCCTTCAACAAACAACGTCACACGCGTCTTTATAAAACCGTCAGGCGCGTCGACAGGACGCACCGGCTGCACGTGCGCACGCACGATGATCTCACTGACGCGGCGTCGATCGGGACGTTCGGGGACTTTGTACTCAAGAAACCCCGATCCAAATCCCCAAATGTATCCCGGCCCTTCACCAATCTTCTCGAACCTTTGCGCCGACGCCATCTGCGGCTTGAACTGATAAAGCACCGACTTGTCTTCGCGAAAGATCACTTGCGGCACAATCGCCTGATCTCCGACAGCACGCTCCCACGCAAACTGCCGCGGAATCAAATGCCGCGAATCCTCCTGCAATTGCGACGGCAACTCCGCCGTCTCCAACGTCGCAAACACCTGCGACGCCCGCGAAATCTCACTCAACACTCCACGATCGCGATCGGTCGTGTACGTCACGCCATAACCACGATGCGGATCCGGCGTCAGTATCCAGAACATCGCGCCACCCACACCGGCGCGCGCGTTACCCTCGAAAAACGCACGATACCATTCGACCTGTGACGCACCGTTATGCCCAGTGTCACCCATTCCAAACTCACCAAACACGATCGGCTTACCAAGCGAAAACGCCGCCGCCGCTCGATTCTCAATGAATTCTTTCAACGCCAGGGGCGAGTCCACAAAACTATCGTGATCGTCGCGCGGATAATTGTGAACGTCACAATAATCAATTGACGGTATCGCATGATCCGCAAGCCACTCGCGCCGCTCAGACGACGAACGATAACCCCACGCTCCCGGCGCAACCAGATGATTCGGATCCAGCGACTTCAGATACCCACTCATCTCCGCAAACCACGCGCGCCGTTCAGCCCAACGCCCGGTGATCACCTGCGCTTCATTCATCAACTCCCAACCAAAGATCGCCGGATCGTCACGATACATGACCCCGGTAATCGTATTCCGGCGCGTTGCCAGTTTCTCGATGTGCTCGCGATAAAGCCTTCGCGTTTCCGGGTTGGTATAAAACAGAATCGCCTTTTCGTTGTTGATGCCAAACTTGTAACTATCGTCGGCAGCATCGTTGATTCCCGCCCAACGCAGATACTGCGTGACGCCACCAGTGTCGCGCCACCAGTTAGTCAAACAAAGCTGCACGTAAATCTTGTTCTTCGCCGCCTCGGCAATTACGCGATCGAGATGCACAAACGCATCTTCGTTCCACTGTCCGGGAGCGAGTCGAAACGAATGCTCTCGCGGCCAGTCGGCGAAATCGGCCATCGGCTTGACGTCGTTTGGACCACCCTCGCCAAACGCCCAAACACGCACGACTTTGATTCCCGACTGCGCGGCCTGACGCAGCGTTTCCGGCATTCGCGCGCGGTCATCGTCGCGATACATCACGGCCACGTTCGCGCCCACAAACCGAAACGGACGATTACCAATAAAGAAACGTCCACCGCGTTGCCTCACAAACTGGTTCGCGGCGGATTTCGTCGCCACATTCGGCGACGCCACCAAAAAAAGAAATGCCGCGCTTGCAATCAAGACCAGCGCGGCTACAGCAATTGTTCGTTTATTCATCAAGCCAATCAAGTGCGAGCGATTTTATCGCGGGCTGGTCATGCGCACAAAACCCATAATCGCGCACACCGCACCCAGCACCACAAACAGATTGAAAAACGCTCCGACTCCCAACGCCATCGTCAAATCCACCGAGTTTTGACTCATGCCTAGAAACACAAACACTCCGAACAGCAAAAAGTGAAGGTGATAGATGATCAAACAAACAGCGGCGTAAGAAAACCAACGGGCCGAAGGTCCGAACGCGGGCGATCGCGCAAAACCGAGCACAGCGGCGATCAGCCACGCGACGCCGCCGGCAATCAACAACAGCAAAGTGACGAGGAAGAAATAGTTTGGCTGCGTAGCCCGAAGCTGCTGCAAAAGCATCAGGTTTGCAATGAACATTGGCGTGAAGTCTCTCCTTTTGTGCTTCTTTGTGGTTCACAAAAAGCAAGCGCCGTCTGCGCACTGAGCCGCTTTGGTATGTGCACAAACGGCGTCCAATTGGTGTCGGTGACCAAGCGCGAGTTCTTACGGCGGAAGCCAACTGGGTGACTTCCAACCGTGCTTTCGGCTAGCGCTCGCCTACTGCGTAATGTGTATTTCCTCTTCTTTATTAACGTGGCCGAGGAAATAAATCAGGCCACAAACAAAGGCAACTACTGCCAGAGCGAGCGCGATCCATCCGTTAGCGTGACCAGCCCCCGCCGGGTCGGTCACGAATCTGTAAAAGTAATAGATCGCTCCGATGGCTGTAAGAATGCCCACGACCACCGCAAGAATGTCCTTCAGGCTTTTCATTTTGAACCTCCGGCCAGGTAAACGATTATGAAGGTTAAGAAAAAGCCGCGTATTTACGCTTAATGATGGAAGCATGTTAACGCTGTGGTGCAAGTGAATGCAACCTCAGATTTTGCGGATCACGCGCTTGTCGCCTGCGCGGCGAGTGAGTTGTTCGCGATCGAAATATTCGAGCAAGGGAATGGCATACTTTCGTGAAACACCGGCCAGTGTTTTGAACGCCGGGACGTCGATGAGGCGGTCGGGTTCGTGTTGGGCGGCGTAGGTTTGCAGTTTTGTTGTCAGAGTCTCGATGACTCGAGGATGCATGAACATATCGCCCTGCACGCGGACGAGTTTACGGTTGTCGAGCAGCAGTTGCAGAATCTTACGGGCCTGAGCGCGTTGCGCCGCCGGTACTCCCGCGCGCGTCATCGCTTCGTCGAGCGTTGGGGATTCGACACCGGCGTCCAGATATAGCTTTTCGATCTTCGCACTTAGTTCGGCGTCCTTGTCCGTTAAATCAACTCGATGCCGGGCCAATCGAATAACGTCTTTTTCGGAGACGACGTCGCCGCTGGTTTCCAACCGGCCAATCACCGCACCGAACACTTCCGGCAATGAGTGCCCGAAGAGTTTCTCGCGCAACGTCTCGCGCAACATGCCGCGCGCAAGCGGTTCGCGTTTGTGATGCTGTTCCAACTGGGCAACAACATTGCCGCTGAGTTGCGCGAAACTCTCTGTCGACAAGAAAACACCGCTCGATTCGATTACGGCTTCCTGTTTCGCGGTAACTCCCGCGACACTAGCCAAAACCTCGTTAGTCCAACCTGTTGCCGCCGCGAGATCGGCCAGTCTGACACCATGTTTTCCCGCAATGCCAACGAACGCGGCAAACTTCGTCGCGCGTTCCGCGCTTTGCAACATCTGTAGAAGTTGCACCGATCCCGATATGTCTTTGCGACGATGCTTCGGCGCAAACGGATTCAAGACTTTGCCGCCACCAACCGTGTCGGCGGGTGAGTAGCTGCGCAGAATGAAACGATCGTCATGCAGCGCAACGACAGGAGCTTCGAGTCGAATCTGCGCCAACGCACCCTTACCTGCCGGAATCTCCGAACCGCCGTCGAGCACGGTAACGCGTCCTAAAACTTCCGCGGCGCCGATGTGAAAACGAACGCGAGACCGTGACCTGATCGGCCGAGCGACATCCGGCAGAACATCGATCCACACGTCGACGATCTGCGTCGGACGCAAACGCCCCGGCTGGCCCAAGACCATGCCACGTTCGATCTGCGCAGTATCGATACCCGCGAGATTAACTGCCGTTCGTTGTCCTGCATGCGCCTGCTTCACCGCTGCCCCGTGCACCTGCAAACCACGCACACGCACTTTCACACCCGGCGGCAACAACTCGAGTTCGTCGGCTTCCGTGATCTGTCCGGAAATCAAGGTTCCAGTAACCACCGTGCCGAAACCCTTCATTGAAAACGATCGATCGATCGGCAATCGCGTCGTGAAGTCCGCCGAACGCGGCGGCACTCGATCGGCAATTTCGATTAACTGCGATCGCAGTTCCTCAAGACCTTCACCCGTCTTCGAACTAACCGAGATGACGGGAGCGTCTTCCAAAAACGATCCCTTGACCAGCGCTTGTGCTTCGTCCTCAACGAGCGGCAGCAGCTCCGTTTCAACGAGATCTTTCTTCGTGATTACAACCAGACCGTTCTGCAC
>DATEHX010000464.1:0-6038 GCA_035279345.1 Pyrinomonadaceae bacterium
GCCGTTATGTTCAAGAAAGAGGTTGGGCTTGGCCCCTCGTATGGCCTTTGGCCCATGATCTTTGGGGGCTTAGCCCGAACCAGGGGCCAAGCCCATTTGCATCACCACCCAACCGGCGGGGCAGAGCCCCGCCTCACATCCGGCGGCGAAGCCGTTAAGTACTTTTTGGGCAAAGCCGGTTGAACTCAAAACGAGACCCTCGAACAGCTACCGCATTACGAACTAGGTTTGAAGTAAAGCACCAATCCACCGCCCAAAGCCGCCAACACAAAACCGAGATACAACAACGGATTCGGCGATGTTTTCGGCGGATGCAGCCACATCGAATAGAGCACGTTGACCAGTGGCGCGCCGGCGAACACGAGCGGCATTACGTAAGTCGGCAATCCGCCCGACCGAAAAGCGTAGATGATGCAAACTGCCCCAGCCGCGCCGAGAGCGCCTGCTACCGTGGCGCCGATTGAACCTTTCGTCGTGAAGCCGTTGAGCTGGCCTTGAGACGAGAGCGCGATCACGGGAACGAGCACACCGATCAGAAAGTAAGCCACGCCAACACACAGCAACGCGCGCATTGGATTATTACCTAGCCCTACTTGTCCGCGGTGCAAAGCCGGGCCATACAGTCCCCACGACAGTGCCGCGCCGAGAGCAAAAAGAATCCAGAGCATTAGGACCTCCCAAATTAGTGTCTATCTATGGCTTTACTTGAAACTCAGAAAAGCTCTTTTCCGTACTTTCAACAACTTTGAGTTGGGCATTCTAGCAGTGCTCTTCCAGGTTTGAATAGACAATTAGCAAAATAGAAAGCGATTTGCTAAGGTCTCCGAATTCACGCAGCCGGGTTCTACAAAATTCCGAACATGGAGCTTTGAATCTTGAAGTCGAACTACCGCGTCCTCTTCCTAGTCGTACTGTCGTTGTTGCTGGCCGCGCCCGTGTTGGCCCAAACGTATCGAGCCTCTTTGCGTGGCACTATCTACGATGCGAATCAGGCAGTGATTCCCGGCACCACGATTACCCTGACGAACGTGGCCACAGGTGAGCAGCGAACGACGACGAGCGGCGCAGACGGCTCCTATACGATCGCTTCGCTTCCGGCGGGCGTGTATCAACTGACTGTTAAGCAGCCGGCCTTCAAAAGCTACGAGCGACGGATCGAGCTCCTCGTGAACCAGGACGAACGCCATGATGTGACGCTGGAAGTTGAGGGACCGGCAGTAACCGACAACTATACGGTCGAAGCATCGGGCGTTGGCGTGAAGAAAGACAACGCGTCGCTCGGCACCGTGATCGAGAATCGCCAGGTTACCGGACTGCCACTCGACGGCCGTAACTTTTACGAACTCAGCTTGCTCGTGCCCGGCGCGGTGCCGCCCGCGCAAGGCTCGGCCGGTTCTGTGCGCGGCGACTTTTCATTCAGCGTGAACGGCGCGCGCGAAGACGCTAACAACTTCCTGCTCGACGGCGTTTACAACATCGATCCGAAACTCAACACGTTTGGCGTGCGTCCTTCAGTCGATGCGATCCGCGAGTTTGAAATGTTGACGAGCACCTACGATGCTTCGTTTGGCCGCAATCCGGGAGCGCAGATTAACGTCATTCTCAATTCGGGTTCGAACAACTTTCACGGTTCGCTGTTTGAATTTCATCGCAACGCCGCGCTCGATGCGCGCAACTTCTTCGCGCCTGTGTCGGAGCCGAAACCGAAGTACCTTCGCAACCAGTTTGGCGGTGCGATCGGTGGTCCGATCGTGCGCGACCGCACGTTCTTCTTCGCCGATTACGAAGGCACGCGCTCGCGGGAAGGCATTACGCGCATCACCAACGTTCCGACTGCTGAAGAACGCGTCGGCAACTTTTCCCACAGCGCCTTCGGTGTTCCGACCAATCCGTTCACCGGCCAACCGTTTGCCGGTGGTGTGATCCCAGACTTTTTTATCAACCCGATTGGGCTTGAGATTGCCTCGCTTTATCCCCTTCCGAACCGCAACGTGCCGTTTCAGAATTTCGTCTCGTCGCCGGTGCAACGTGATGACAACGACACCTTCGACGTGCGCGTCGATCATCGTTTGACTGACAAAGCGGATCTCACGTTTAGATACAGTTTTGGCAATCGCGATCTGTTTGAGCCGTTCACTGGTCCATCGTTCTCGCTCGTGCCCGGATTTGGCGACACTGTCAGGCGGCGCAGTCAGAATGCGATGGGAACTTTGACGCTCGTACCTACGCAGAATCTGGTGAATGAGACTCGCGTGGCGTTCAGCCGCGTGGCGGCGTCGGTGACGCAGCAAGCGAGTGTTCTCAATTCGGAAGTCGGATTGCCGACCATTTCGCCGCGCGAGCGCGATCTGGGATTGAGTTTTATCACCTTGACGGGTTTCTCGCCGCTCGGCGACGAAGGTAACAATCCGCAGAACAGCGTCACCAACGTCTATCAATTAATCAACAATTCAAGCTACGTCCACGGAGATCACGTACTCAAGTTTGGTCTCGATTTCCGTTTTTCGCAGCAGAATGCGTTTCGTGATGTTGAGTCGCGCGGGCGTTTGCAGTTTTCGCCGTTCCTGACGCTCACTAACAATGCGTTGGCTGATTTGCTACTTGGCTTTCCGCTGGTGACGAGCGTTGCGCGAGTAGATAACCCGCAGCAGATTCGCACTGAGAGTTACAACTTTTTCATCAACGATAGTTATCGTGTGACGCCGCGGCTGACGCTCGTCGCCGGTCTGCGTTATGAATACAACTCGCCGCCGGTGGATAAAGACGATCGTGCGACTATTTACGACGTCACAACGCGATCGCTCGTTCCTGTGGGAACAAATGGAGTTCCGCGCAGTGGGTTCGAACCCGATCGCAACAACTTCGCGCCGCGTGTTGGTTTTGCATGGACCATCGGCGACGATCAGATGACGGTGCTGCGTGGTGGTTACGGCGTCTACTACGATCAATCACCGCTCGCGCCGGCGGAAGCGCTGTACTTCAATGCCCCGTTTTTTGATAACAGCATCTTCTTCCCCCTGCAGGGATTACCTTTGACTCTGAACGATCCGTTCCCGTCGTTCTTCCCGTTCGCCCTGCCTGATTCAGCGCTCGCGATCCAACGCGACTTGCGCACCGGTTACATGCAGCATTGGAATCTCAACGTCGAGCGGCAGATTGGCGAGCGAGGTGTGCTCGAGGTGGCGTATGTCGGTTCGAAGGGGACGAAGTTGTTGACGGCGCGAGATATCAATCAACCGCAACCGAGCGTGTTGCCGCCCGGGTTGCCGTTTGTACCGCGGCCTGATCCGCGATTTGACGACGTTGACTTACTGGAGTCGCGCGCGAATTCAAACTATCACGCGCTGCAAACACGCTTTCAACAGCGGCTGGCGCGCGGGTTCACGGCGCTTGCTTCGTACACGTGGTCCAAGTCGATCGACGACGCTTCAAATTTCTTCAGTAGTGCGGGAGATCCGAATTTTCCGCAGAACAGTTTCGATGTTGCGGCTGAGCGCGGGCGTTCGAATTTCGACGTGCGGCATAGGTTGTCGGTGAGTTATTCGTGGGCTTTGCCGTTTGGAAAGAACCGAAGGTATTTGGAGGACAACGGCTTCCTTTCGACAGTGTTAACCGGGTGGGAAACTTACGGGATCGTGACGGTGCAGTCAGGTCGTCCGTTCACTGTGGCGCTGCTTCCCGAAATCGATAACAGCGGCACCGGGCGCTCGATCCTCGGCTTTGGCAATAACGATCGTCCGAACGTTGTTGGAAATCCCGAACTCTCGAATCGCACTACGGATCAGTGGTTCAACACGAGCGCCTTTGCCTTCCCTGCTCCCGGGACCTTCGGCAACGCCGGCCGCAACATTCTCAACGGCCCGGGCTATCAGAACGTCAACGTCTCACTTCTGAAAAACACTGCTCTAACTGAACGCTTCAATCTCCAATTCCGCGCTGAGGCCTTTAATTTATTCAACCACCCAAACTTCAACCTGCCCGACAATTTCCTGGGCTCCCCGACCTTCGGCCGCATCACCTCCGCCCGCGATCCGCGGCACCTTCAGTTTGGGTTGAAGTTGTTGTTTTAGGCCACAGATTGACACTGACGAACACGGACTGACCTCTGAGAGAGTTCGCAGCGTGCCTTATCTTTTGATGAACCGCTGCTCCACCTCTTCCTGAGGGATCCTACCCTCTGTTTCTGCCGCTTCGAGGCCGATACTTAGTTTCTCGATGACGTACAGGTGGTACTGAATATCTTCAAGGGAGCAGTCATCAGACAATTTGCTCAACAGCGCTTGGACTTCCTTAGCCGTACTCATAGTGCGCAATCTACCGCAGATTAGCGCGGCCTGTTCTGCTCTAGTTGTTCGAGTCTGGCTTGGTTCTTTTTCAACAACGCATCAAGGCGCCGAACGGATTCTTCAAGTGTAATCGAACGAAACTCTACGCCGTCCAGTCTAATGTCGTGAGTCCGGCACAACTCGACAAGTATCTTGAAGGACTTTTCCAACTCAGTTATCCGCGGGCCGTCGCGTTTTCGTTCTTCTTTAAGCTGTTGGAAATGGACAGTAAGCTGGGCTTGCTGCTCAAGGATGAACTCCATCGTGCGTCTTCGTTCTTCGTTAGTCATTCGATGCTCCCAAGTGTGAGGTGAGAAAAACTGGACGCATCTTACCATGCCTTGTCAACAAGGCATTGAAGTGGGTGTTTTACAGGCGGCGCCTCGGTTAATCGGCGCCGTCGGTGTTTATCTGTGTGCGGTCGTCGAAGGTATTGTACTTGGCCCTCAGTAAGAGATCCGCCTCCTCGCCTGTTGGCGTCTGCGCGGCGAGGGTGCCGTCGACTTGTTCGTAGAGTGGTGGGGGGATTTCGGCGAACTCCGACATGGGACCGTAGACTGCGTCTACGCCTTCCTTGAAGACGTCGCCGATCAGCAGGTTGATGATGTGAAAACGCTCGTCCGGATACTTCCGCAGGAAACCAGAAAAACTAAAACCATCGTTGTAGAACGCGTAGACCAGCTTGCGCATCGACTCGATACCACGATCGAGTTTTGTCTGATACTGACCAAGACGCGCGGCGGAGAAGTCGTCGTGCTGAAACGCATCGTGAATCGCGTCAGTCGCGAGCTCAGCCATCTTCAAAGCAAGCAACACGCCCGACGAGTAGATCGGATCGAGAAAACCGTACGCATCGCCGATGATGATAAAGCCGTTACCGGCATTGTGTTTTGAACGATACGAGTAGTCGAGAATCGAGTAAATCTTATCGACGCGCTCACCACCCGCAACGCGCCGCGCGCACGGTTGGCACTTCTCGATCTCTTCGTTATAAATCTTCGCGAGGTCCTGACCGCGACCCTGCAACAAATACTCCGGATCGGCAACGATCCCAACGCTCGTAATGCCATCGTCGAGCGGAATGTACCAGAACCACCCGCCACTGCCCGGCTCAGTTCGCAAAACCAGCGTCGCGCCGCCATTCAGATCCGGCTCGCGATGCACGTTCTTCCAATACGAATAAAGCACTGCTTTTTTAAGCTTGGGATCGCGTACGCGCCAGCGAAACTTGTTCGACAGCATCGCCATCTGTCCGGTCGCATCGACCACAACCTTCGCGAAAAACTTCTCGCGCGAACCGTCAGGCATCTGGACCTCTACTCCCGTGGCACGATCGCCTTCAAACAAAACCTGCTTCACGAGCACACCCTGATGAACGGCGACCCCTTGCTCGGCCGCGTGATTAATCAACAGCTCATCAAACTTCGCGCGCGTCACTTGCCACGTCACGGCACTCTCATGATGCACTGCTTCGAAGAAATAAAACGGGCGCGACTCCTTCCCCGCGGAGTTTGCAAACTGCACGCTGTACTTGCGCACAAACGGACTGTCCCGAAGCTTCTCGAGCAAGCCCATGCGACGGAAGGTCCAGTAAGTGTCGGTCATCAACGACTCGCCAATGTGATGACGCGGAAAGATTTCTTTTTCAAACAGAATCACCTGGCGGCCTTCGCGCGCCAGCATACTCGCGACGGAACTTCCCGCAGGTCCACC
>DATEHX010000465.1:0-7194 GCA_035279345.1 Pyrinomonadaceae bacterium
TTGCCGTTCAATCCACCCACGCGCTTCGCGCAACGTCCTTTCATTTTGCTGGATGACGCACGCATCACACGGCCGCCGTCGAGCGGATAACCGGGAAATAGATTGAAGATCGCGAGCAGGATATTGCCCGCGCTGAGGAGCAGTAACACTCCGGCGATGATCGTGAAGCCGGAACGCATCGCGGGCAGCAGCAGCACAAACGTGATCACGCCGATGAAGAAACTAGCCGCCGGTCCGGCGATGGCAATCCTGAATTCCGCGCCCGGGCTTTCAGGTTCTTTGCGCAACCGTGCGAGTCCACCAAACGGATGCAACACGATCTCTTCGATCTCGATTCCTTCAGCGCGGGCCATGAACGCGTGTGAGAGTTCGTGGACCAAGACGGAAAGAAAAAGGCCGAGGGTCGTGACTACGCCGAGAATCCACGCGGTCGCGGTGCTTACGGCCTGAAGCCGATACGAACCGACGAACATTCCGCCGCGCGTGAGATTAACCGCAATCAACCAGACGCTTAACAGAAAAACGACAAACCAGCGGTAATCGAAGCGCACCGGAATTCCGTAGATGTGCGCCACCGTGATCTGCCGTTTATAGAAGTCAGTAAAACTCAAACGTGTATTTCTATGTCTTGTACTTCTTGTGTCTCTTTGTGGCTCAAGTCTCGAAAGCTGTAGCTTCAGTGTCCAGCAGCGGATGGGGTTCGGTACGCGCGACACGCCGCAGCAACAGCGGCTCGTCGTAAAGTTGGGCCAGACCGCGCACGATCGCAAAGCGCGGATCGTCGGCGACCTTAACCACGAGATCGAGTTCTTGTTGCAGATACTGCGACAGACCTTCCAACAGCGCGCCGCCACCGGTCATTATCAATCCGCGTTCGTAAACATCGCCGGCGACTTCGGGCGCGAGCTCCGTCAGCATCATTCGCACCTCTTCAGCGATGCGGCGAATGATCGGCATCGTGATCGCGTGAACCTCGGCAGCCGTGATGTCGACGGCACCCGGACTACCGGTTTGCACGTCACGCCCGCGCACGTTGATCTTTTTGTTTGGATCTTCCGGTTCGATCGCGGAACTCAGCTCCAGTTTCAAGCGCTCCGCAGTCTGCACGCCGATCGTCAATCCACGATGACGGCGCAAACGGTCCATGATCGCCAGATCGATGTCGCCACTGCCGATTCGTTCCGCGCGTGAAGCGATGATTGAGCCACTGATGATCGCGGCGACGTTCGTTGTGCCGCCACCGATGTCGACGACAGCCGCCGCGTGTTCGTCGCCGAGCGCGACACCCGCTCCGATCGCGGCTGCCTGGCCTTCTTCGATCATGTAGACGCGACTGATACGCGCCTCTTCCGCGGCGGCCAGAAGCGCGCGTTGTTCCACCTGCGTGACTTCCGAGATCACGCTCATAATCGCGCGCCGGCTGAAATGCGACAGGCCACTGCGCGCTTCGCGAACGAAGTGATCGAGCATCAAGCGCGTTCGCTCGAAGTCGGCCACGACGCCGTCGACGAGCGGTGCGATGACAGTCACGTCGCGAGCTTCGCGGCCCTGCATCTTATGAGCTTCATTGCCGAAGGCGATGACTTCGCCGGTGATTTTGTTAACAGCGACCACGGATGGTTCGTCGACGACCACACCACGCCCGCGCACGGAAATAATCGTGCTGGCGGAGCCCATGTCGATTGCCATTGAGTCGGAAACAAAGTTCCGGAGAGCATTCAACCCGAGGAAAGTACTGGTCTTGCCTATAAACGACATAAAAATGAGGATTCAGAACGACCCGCTTGCCTTTTGCCAGTCAACCTCCCACAGCATCACAGGCTGTTGCCTGTTCTTTACCATGATCGCTTCACGTGGCTTTAACTTGTAGCGACTATGCGCGGCTTTTGCCGTCGCATCACTGATCAAAATCTCCCCACCTAGCGCGTTTGATTCCAACCGCGACGACGTGTTCACAGTATCTCCAATCGCCGTGTATTCCGAACGCCGGTCCGAGCCGATATAGCCAACGATTACCTCGCCGGTGTGAAGGCCCATGCCCACACCGATCTCCTGAAAACCCTCGTCGCGTAACTCCCGATTGATTCCTAACAGGCGGCGCTGCATCGCCACGGCCGCGTTCAAAGCATTGGATGCGTCGTCTTGCGTAGCTGTTGGCGCCCCAAATAGGGCCATTAGACCATCGCCGAGATATTTATCGAGCGTACCGCCGTGCGCGAAGATGATGTCGGTCATCGCAGAGAAATAGCGATTCAGGAGGCCCACGATCTTTTCCGGCGGCGCGTGTTCGGAGATGCGCGTGAAACCGCGGATGTCGGCAAACAGGATCGTGATGGTCTGGCTGACGCCGCCCAGCTTGAACGAGTCAGGATTCTCGAGCATCTGTTTGACGACGTATTCCGGCAGGAACCGGCTGTAGTTTGCCCGGGCGACTTCTTCCCGTGCGAGACGTTCGTGCGCGCGCGCGTTTTCAACAGCGATTGCTGTCTGGGCCGCGACGGCGCTGATCAGTTCGAGATCGTCGGGCTTAAAAGCAGCGAACGGATCGAGACGATCGGCGTAAAGCGCGCCGTGAACGCGTGTCTCCGCCACGAGCGGCGCGCAGATCGTCGAACGCACGCCTTGTGAAACGATCGAATCAACGCCGGCGAACTGTTCGTCTGACGCCGCGTCCTGCGAAAGCAGTGCGACGCGATCCTTCATGACTTTGCGCGTGATGGTCCGGCCGATCGAAAGTTTACGCGCGTGTGCTTCGAGTTTGTTGTCGCGCGCGCGCATCGCGATCGGCGTCAGGTTGGCGTCCTCGTTTCCTTCGCCTTCCGCGATCAGTGCTACGACGCGATCCGCCGGTGTCGAACGAAAGATGATGTCCGTGGCTTTATCGAAGATCGCGTTCAGATCGAAGACAGAGCCGAGCGTTTTACTCATTTCGTAAAGCGCGCTCAAAATGTTTGCTTTGCGTTGCAGTGCTTCGAGAACTTTGTCGCGTTGCGCGGTGGGCGATACTTCTTCCTTGGACCGCAACACGGTCGACATCACGTCGTTCGCGGAGATCAGCAGTTGTGTGTGGCCGAGCGGTTTGTCGTCGTAACGAACGTCGGTGGTGCGTTCTTCGGCTGGTTGTTCGAAACGCAACGTGCTGGCGCCGATCGTGATGCGATCGCCGTTTTTGAGTTGCTGTTCGAAACGCGGTTCGCCGTTGATGAAGACTTTGTTTGCACTGCGGCGAAGCTGACCGTTGATTACCGCGCCGTCGACGATCGTAAACGTGCCGTTCTCCGCGGGGTTGATGTGTGCGTGATAACGCGAGGCGCGTGGATCATCCAAAACCACCGTGTTGTCCGGTGCGCGGCCGATCGTGCAGGCGGTCTGCGGCACAAACGAAAATTGCCACTGACGGCCACTCGCATCGGTGATCTTGAGATGAGCCATGAGGCGCGATCCTAACAGTAGAATCTTAAAGCTGACAACCGAGAATAATTTGCTTGGTAGGTAATTTCGGATTCCTCCGTTGCACAGAGAAGAAACTTCAAATTAGGTCACACTGCCTAAACCAGTGGCTTTCCACCTGAACTAACCTGCGCTATGATGCGGCGGCCCACCAGAATAGGAGCAAACTGTATGAGGTCCTCCGCTCGCAGTGCATTGCCCGCCTTGTTGACGTGTCTTTGTTTCGCCGCCTCTTTGTATGCGCAGTCGCCGAATAAACCACAAGCACCAGTCAAAACTCCGCGTGGTTCCGTTTCCGGCCGAATCACGATCAAAGAGAAACCGGCGCCTGGCGTTGTTGTTGGTCTACGCGGGAGCGCGTTGGAAAACAATTACGATCCATTCGCCAGAGCAGTCACCGACGCGGACGGAATTTATCGCATAACCAACGTTCCCGCCGGAAACTATGTGATTACAATCGCCGCGCCGGCATACGTTCCCACTAACTCTTCAGATCGAAAACCGGTTGTAATTGGAGATGACGAAAACGTCGAAGACGTGAATTTTTCGCTCGTGCGCGGCGGTGTGATTACCGGCAAGGTTACGGATGCTGAGGGCCATCCAGTCGTGCTGCACCAGATCGAACTCTACAACGCGGGTGAATTGGAGCGAGCGCAGGCGCCGGTGCTGCCATATCCGGCGATGACCGCGCAAACAGACGACCGTGGTGTTTATCGTCTCTTTGGGATCTTGCCGGGACGTTACAAAGTTGCGGCCGGTCGTGGCAGCGAAGGCTACTACGCATTCTCACCGAATGAACTCAACTACAAACAGGCGTTTCATCCGGATGCCACCGAGCCCGCGAAAGGCAACGTGATCGAAGTCAGCGCAGGAAGCGAAGCGAAAGACATCGACATCACCCTCGGCCGCGCGGTGCAGACGTTTTCGGTGAGTGGCCGAATAGTAAACGGCGAAAACAACACGCCTGTGCCAAACCAGCGCTTCAGTCTTCAGCGCATTGTGGGAAGCCGGACGGAGTATGTGAACGCCATTGCCGGGTCAAACGCTCGCGGTGATTTTATTGTGGAAGGTTTGATACCCGGTAAGTACAACACCGTGCTGTATCCACGTGAAGGCAGCGACTTACGCGCGGAAGTCACCACGTTCGAGGTAATCGATGGAGACGTCAGCGGCGTGACTATCCATCTCATTCCTGGCGCGAGCATTTCCGGGATCGTCGTGCTGGAAACAGAAAACAAAGCGGCGAGAGGCATGCTGGCAGAGATGTTGGTGCGAGGTTACGTGCCTATTGGTCCTAATGGGGGTTCCAGCATCGCAGTCTCATCACAGATCGGCGCGGACGGAAGTTTCCGTTTGGCCGGACTGGCTAATGGCTTTGCCGGCATTTCGCTCACTGGAAAAGTCGGTCCGTATCCGCCAAAAGGGTTTTCGATCTTGCGGATCGAACGCGACGGAATGCCGTCGCCACGCTTCGAGCTTAAGAACGCAGAGCAGGTAACCGGAGTGAAGATTTTTGTGGGTTACGGTAATGCGACTATTCGCGGCCTTGTCAAAATAGAAAATGGGCAATTGCCTCCCGAAGCGCGGATCTACGTACAGGTCACGAAACCGGGAGAAGAAGTTTCCTATCAACGATATGTAATGGTCGATGATCGGGGCAATTTCCTTGTCGAAGCAATACCGCCCGGCCAGTATGAGATCAGCGCCAGCGTTATGAGTCCCAAGGTAAGAAAAACCGTGAAACAAGTGGTCACTCTCACAGACGGCGTCGTCACTGACGTGAGGATCCCTATCGATGTGTCAACTCCCACGAATCCATAAAGCACTTACACTCGCAGCGATGCTCGTATGCTGCGCTTCGGTCCTGGCGCAAACGCGCCCGCAAGCCTCGTCGAGTGCAACACCCGCTGCCGCGGAAGAACCAACCGTCGGAGTCATCACCGGTTCGGTCGTGAATGAAAGTGGACAGCCCTTAGCAGGCGTGCGCGTTTCGGTCCGGGAGGTTAGCGGCGTTGCCGCCAGAAACTCGATGACCGATGCGGAGGGAAACTTTCGCATCAATGGACTCGGACCCGCGCTCTACTTCGTTTCCGCCTACTATCCAGCTCACGTAACGCCCCCCACAGACACCGTATGGCCGTTTACTTATTATCGTGCTGGCGACTCCGTAAGATTAGAGATGATGCGCGGTGGCGTGATCACGGGAACGGTGCTCAACGCAACCGGAGACCCGGTGATTGGCGTGCGCGTGCGCGCCGTGATGGTGCGCACCGCGAAGGGAGAACCGCCGCGCGGTGTCGGCGCGTCTTATCAAGAGCGGACCACCGACGATCGCGGCGTCTATCGCTTGTTCGGGTTGCCGACCGGAACGTATTTGGTCAGTGCCGGTGGGTCAACGTCGACGCAAGTGTCCAATCTAAATCCTTACGATACCGATCTCCCGACCTACTCGCCGTCATCAACGCGTGACGCCGCTGGCGAAATAAGTCTGCGCGCCGGCGAAGAGGTCACTGCGGACATTCGTTACCGAGGCGAACCCGGTCATAGCATCAGTGGAACCATGAAGGTCACCGGACCGAGCAACGGTTCGATCGCGTTAACGGTTCCAGGGGGCACGACGACAATAGCAAATGCGTTTCAGATGCCAATGGCTCGTGGCTTCCATTTTCCAGGAGTTCCCGATGGCGAGTACGAGATCGTTGCGACTGAGTTGAAACAAGCACCGCCACAATCCGGAACACCGCCGAGCATATTTGTGTCCGAGCCGAAACGCGTTGTGGTGAAAGGCGCGGACGTGACCGGGCTGGAACTGGTGACACGTCCACTGGCTTCGATCAGTGGCCGGGTCGTTCTCGAAGCAACGAAAGTCGCGGCGTGTGAAGGAAAGCGACGGCCTTTATTTACGGAAATGCTCGTCGCCCTTCAGCGGCCCGAAAAGGAAAACACCGAGAAAGCGGAATTGCCGTACCTGCGCATGTTTCCGAGTCCTGCTTCGCCGGATGCAAACGGCAGCTTTATGCTGCGAAATCTCTCGCCCGGCCGGTATTTGCCCGATCCACGTTTCTATGCGCGCTACTGGTATCTCAGTTCGATCAGTATTCCTGCCACGCCGAAAATCGACCCGGCCGCAAACTGGACGACGCTCAAGTTTGGCGATCAAGTCACCAACTTCACCATCACGCTCGCTGAAGGCGCGGCCTCGATTCGCGGGCGTTTGAAACCCGCGGATGACGGCGCGATACCGTCGGGTCTAGGTGTTTATCTAATCCCTGCCGAACAGGAAAAAACCGCCGACGTGTTGCGCTATTTCATCACCACAATTCAAGCGGACGGCACATTTTCGCTCAACAATTTGCCGCCCGGCCGTTACCTGACGCTGGTGCAATCGCTGGACGCGCAAATGAACACGCTCGCCAAACTCCGGCTGCCTGAATCGGCAGAAACGCGAACAAAACTGCGCCGCGCGGCCGAATCTCAGAAAGCCAATCTCGAATTAAAACCCTGTCAAAACCTCACGGATTTCGAGTTGAAGCAATAGGCCCTATAGGACCTATTGGACATATAACCTATTCGGGTTGACGCTTCGCAAGATCGCTTGCTATCCTTCAACTACTTACCAAACAGGGCTTCCGACGCAACCCGCGTCACTCGTTATTAATTCCCCAAGCCTGCGCGTGCGGCGCAGTCTGATGTTTCAAATTCGATGGAGGTGCATGGTGGGCTTCAAAGTCGGCCAGAAAGTCG